>JBGSNB010000122.1:0-4443 GCA_041739835.1 Parvularculaceae bacterium
CAGCGCGTAGAACGCCATTTCGAGATTGAGCGTCCAGCCGACCGTCAGCAGCGGCGCGACCATCTCCGGCGATTTTGGCGACCAGGCGGGAATGAACAGCAGCGATGTCAGCAATGTTCCGGCATCGGAGGAAAATCCGAACGCCAGCGCCGGCTCCGTCGCCACGAACGCCGCCATCAGCGTCAGCGTCCAATAAAGCGGCGCCACTCGGGCGACGCGCCGGCCGAGAAAGCCGGCCGGGCTCGCGGCGCGGTCGGTCGTCGTCGTCCACATGATGAAGCCGCTGAGGACGAAGAAGAGGTCGACGCCGAATTGTCCGCGCTCGAACAGCGCGGCGGTCCCGGGTTCCAGCAGCCCCTGATGGGTGAAATGGAAGATGACGACGCCGAGCGCCGCGAGCGCGCGCAAATACTGGAGGGAAACGAACTGCTGCAAATCGCCGCCTCGGCCGCTGGCGGCGACGAGCCTAGTTTGCCGAGCGTCAAGACGGCGTTAACCGGGGCCGGCGAAGTCGCGCCAAAAGGGGCGTAGCAGCGACGGGAATCATCTGTTAAACGCTGCGAAATGAGACACTTTCTGAACACCGCCGACTGGTCCAGAGCCGAGCTCGAGGCGATGATCGCCGACGCCCGCGCCATGAAGACGGCGCCGTTTGGCGACGCCCTGAACGGCAAATCCGTCGCGCTCCTCTTCCTCAACAACAGCCTCAGGACGCGGACCTCGTTCGACATCGGCGTCCATCAGCTCGGCGGACATGCGGTGACGTTGTCGCCCTCGGGCGGCATGTGGCCGCTTGAATTCGAGGACGGCGTCGTCATGGACGGCGAGGCGGAGGAGCATGTGAAGGAGGCCGCGAGCGTCCTCTCGCGCTATTGCGACATGATCGGCGTGCGCGCCTTTCCAAAATTCCAGGACTGGCGGGAGGACCGCAAGGACAAGGTGCTGAACGCCTTTGCGCGCTATTCGTCGGTTCCGGTCGTCAATATGGAGACGATCACCCATCCCTGCCAGGAGATGGCGCATGTGATGGCGCTGAAGGAGCGGTTCGAAAGAGACGGCCGCGGCGCGCTCGACGGCAAGAAATTCGTCCTCACCTGGACCTATCACCCCAAGCCGCTGAACACCGCCGTCGCCAATTCGGCGCTGATGATCGCCGCGAAATTCGGCATGGAGGTGACGCTGCTCTGCCCGACGCCGGACTATGTTCTCGACGAGCGCTACATGGCGCAGGCAGAAAAGGATTGCCGCGCCAACGGCCGCACGCTGACCGTCACGCATGACATCGACGCCGCCTACAAGGGCGCGGAAATCATCTACGCCAAGAGCTGGGGCGCGCTGCCGTTTTTTGGGAACTGGGAGCCCGAAAAGAAAATCCGCGACGCGCACAAGCATTTCATCGTCGATGAAAGGAAAATGGCGCTGACCGATGATGCGCTGGTCTCGCACTGCCTGCCGATGCGCCGCAACGTCAAGATGACCGACGCCGTGTTCGACGGAGCGAACTGCATCGCCTATGAGGAAGCGGAAAACCGCCTGCATGTTCAAAAGGCGATCATGAAGGCGCTGGTGTAGCAATCATAATGACCGCCCCCTCCCTCACCACGCGCCAGACGATCGTCCAGCTCCTGTCCAACATGCAGGACGGCAAGGAGATACGGAATTATCTCCAGCGCTTCTCGTCGATCGACCAGTCGCGCTTTGCCGTCATCAAGATCGGCGGCGCGATCCTCGCCGAGCAATTGCGCGAGACGGCGGATGCGCTCGCCTTCCTGCACACGGTCGGGCTGACCCCGATCGTCATTCACGGCGGCGGGCCGCAGCTTGACGCCACCTTGAAGGAACGCGGCATCGAGACGCCGAAAATCGACGGGCTGCGCGTCACCGACGCCGCCACGATGGACGCGGCGCGCGACGTCTTCATCGGCGAGAACATCAAGCTCGTCGAGGCGGTGAGGGCCGAGGGCGTCGAGGCGGACGGCCTCGTCGCCGGCGTCATCGAGGCGGATTATCTCGACAAGGAGAAATACGGCTTTGTCGGCGAGCCGACGAATGTGCGTCTCGGCATGCTGCGCTCGATCGTCAAGTCCGGCGCGATCCCGATCCTCACTTGCCTCGGCATCGCGCCCGGCGGCCAGCTGCTGAACATCAACGGCGATTCGGCGACGCGCGCGGTCGTCGCCGCGCTGCAGCCGATGAAAGTCGTCTTCCTCACCGGAACCGGCGGGCTGCTCGATAAACACAAGCGGCCGATGCACTCGATCAACCTCGCCTCGGATTATGAGAAGCTGATGAAGGCCGATTGGGTCGCCGGCGGCATGCGCCTGAAGCTCATCGAGATCAAGCGTCTGCTCGATGCGCTGCCGTTGACGTCGTCGGTGTCGATCACGACGCCGCAGGGTCTCGTGCGCGAACTCTTCACGCATGGCGGATCGGGCACGTTGATCCGTCAGGGCGAGGCGATCCGCACCTTCACCTCGAAGACGCGCCTTGATCGCGAAAAGACCGAAACGCTCGTCGAATCCGCATTCGGCCGCAGGTTGAAGGCCGACTGGTGGGACGCGCTCGACATCCATCAGGTGTTCATGTCGGAGCGCTACCGCGCCGGCGCGATCCTGACGAAAATGGACGACTTCATCTACCTCGACAAATTCGCGGTCACCGAAGAAGCGCGCGGCGAGGGGCTGTCGCGCACGATCTGGCGCCAGTTCACCAAGCAAAATCCGGTATTCTGGTGGCGCTCGCGCACCGCCAACAATTTCAACGCTTTCTATAACGACATGGCGACCGGCGCGGTGAAGCGGGGACAATGGACGGTCTACTGGATCGGCGAAAACGACTTCACGCGGATTGCGCGTATTGTCGATCGTGTCGCGGGTCTCCCCGCATCGTTTGCGGACTGACAGATGACCGAACCCTATCTCATCGGCCTTGTCGGCGCGCGCGGCCATACCGGTCGCGAATTGATCCGCCTCATCTCCGGTCATCCGGAAATGATGCTCGCTTACGCGGTCAGCCGCGAATATGCGGGGCGCCGCGTTTCCGAGATCGCGCCGGAAGACAAGGACGAGTGCATTTTCGAAGCGCTCGACCCGAAGGAGGCGGCGCGCCGGCGCGTCGATGCGGTGATCCTGGCGCTTCCCGACGGCGCCGGCGCGCCCTATGTCGCGGCGTTCGACAAAGGCGCGCCGGAGACGGTCATCGTCGATCTGTCGGCCGACCGCCGCTTTGACGACGCTTGGGCCTATGGTCTGCCGGAGCTGCATCGCGCGACGATCCGCGGCAAGACGCGCATCGCCAATCCCGGCTGTTACGCAACCGCGCTGCAGCTTGCGGTCGCGCCGCTATTGCCGCTGCTCGGCGGCGTCCCGGCGATCTTCGGCGTCTCGGGATATTCAGGCGCCGGCACAACGCCGTCGCCGCGCAACGACCCGGCGCGGCTCGCCGACAATTTGATGCCTTACAAGCTCGCCGGCCACAATCACGAGAAAGAGGCGACGCGCCATCTCGGCGCGCCTGTGCGCTTCTTTCCGCATGTGCATCCGGCGTTTCGCGGACTTCTCGTCACCGCGCATATGCCGCTCGCGACGCCCCTCGACAAAGCGGGCCTCAGACGGCTTTTTCACGAGCATTATGACGGCGAACCCCTGATCGAGCTGCAGGACGACCCGCCGGAGCTGAAAGACGGCGCGCATCGCAAAGGCGTCCTTATCGGCGGCTTTGACGTCGGGGAGGGCGGCATGAGCGCGGTCGTCGTCGCGGCGGAAGACAATCTCCTCAAGGGCGCCGCGGTGCAGGCGATCCAGAATCTCAACATCGCGCTCGGCCTCGACGAATATCTCGGCCTCGCCGACTGAACGGCGGCGTCCCGTCCGGCATTTTGTCTGTAAACGGATTTAATGTCGCGCCGCTTGCGGGCGCGCATGTCTTCGCGCATATTGACGCCAATGGCGAATGAAAGCGGCGAATTCCTGGTTCAGGCGGCGACGTATCTTGGCGCGGCCGCGATCGCCGTTCCGCTGTTCAACCGGTTCAAGCTCGGCTCGATCCTCGGCTATCTCGCCGCCGGCGTCGTCGCCGGCCCTCATGTCCTCAACATCCTGCATCAGGAGGAGGGCGTCTTTCATATCGCCGAATTCGGCGTCGTCCTTTTCCTGTTTGTCATCGGGCTGGAACTGTCGATGTCGCGGTTGTGGGCGCTCCGGCGCGACATTTTCGGGCTCGGCGCCGCACAGATGGCGCTGACCGGCGCCGTGATCGCGCTGCTCTTTGTTCTCGCGCGCGTGATGCCGACCGGCGCGGCCGCCATCGGCGGGCTGTCTCTCGCCTTTTCCTCGACCGCCTTTGCACTGCAATATCTGAAGGACCGCGGCGAGATGAATACGGCTTACGGGTCGCGCGCCTTTCCGGTTTTGCTGATGCAGGATCTGGCGGTCGTGCCGCTGC
>JBGSNB010000137.1:0-1665 GCA_041739835.1 Parvularculaceae bacterium
CCCTCGGCGAGCTGCTCGAGCATGCGCTTGGCTTCGGCGACGCCGCCGGCAAGTTCGCTGGCGGAGCGCTCGACCTCGGCGATGAATTCCTGCGCGACCGCGTGAAGCAGCGGCGCCGGCACCGACTTCAGATCGGCGAAGGCGATCGCAAAAGCGCGCAGATGCGCGTCGCTGATCTCCTGCACGATGGCGGACGCGGTCTCCGGATTCAGCGCGCCGAGGATGACCGCCGCCTTGTGCGCCTGGGTGAAGGCGGCGCCGTGAGGATGTGCGACCTTCAGCGCCGTGGTCATGAATATGACCTCACCAGCGCGCCCGACACCTCGACCCAGCCATTGGTCAGCACAAAGAACGCAAGCTTGAACGGCAGGGACACGATGCCCGGAGGCACCATCATCATCCCCATCGCCATCAGGACCGACGCGATCAAGAGATCGATGATCAGGAACGGCAGCAGGATGACGAAACCGATCTCGAAGGCGCGCTGAATCTCGGAAAGCACGAAGGCCGGCGCCAGCAGCGACAGATTGGCGCCGCCATCTTCGCCGAGAATGGCGACGCCGCGGGCTGAGGCGAGCGTTTCAAGGGCGCCCGGATCGACGCGCGCGCTCATGAACGTTGCGAACGGCGCGACGACGCGTTCGACCGCTTCCTTGTCGCCGATCTCCTTCGCCAGCAGCGGTTCGACGCCTGCCTTCCAGGCGTCGAGGAAGACCGGCTCCATCACGAACCAGGTGAGGAAGATCGCAAGGCTCATGATCAGCATGTTCGGCGGTGATTGCTGCAGCCCGGCGCCTTGCCGCAGAATGGACAGCACAATGACGATCAGCGGCAACGAGGTCGCCATCATCGCAAGGCCCGGCGCAAGGCTCAGCACGGTGCCGATGAGAAAGATCTGGATGACGCGCTCGGAAAGGCCGCCTTCGGCGAGGTCGGCCGCCGCTTGCGCCGCCGCCGGCGTCGCCGTGAGCGAAAGCAGGATCGCCGTCGCGATGGCGGCGAACGCCCGGCTCATTTCGGCTCCTCCCGGACGATTGAAATGATCCGGACGCCGATGCCGCCCGGATCGCCGTCGCTTTCGACAAGCGCGCCGCGCGCGATCACGCGCCCGCCGATCAGGAGGTCGACGGGATCGTCAATCGCGGCGTCGAGCGTCAAGATCTTTTCGGCGTCAAGCGACAGAAGCTGATCGACGGTCAATTTCGCCGTTCCGACGGACACGACGATCGACACCGGCAGCGACAGCACCGCCGGATTTTCAGCGGCCGCCGTGCGAAGATCATCGCGCGATGTCGCATCCTCAAGATAGACGCCGTCTTCGTCGGGCGCGCGTTCGGCTTTCATTTCAGCATCTCCTGTTGATCCAGCCCGGCGATCCGGCGGTCGAGCGATTGTTTCACGGCGTCGATCGCGGTCGCCGCGCCGCAATCGAGGGCGCCCTTCGGCCATGTCGCGCGAAGATCTCCGTCGGCAAGCGCCGCATCCTCGATGAAGGCGCAGGCGATGTCGTCTTCGCAGAGGCGGCTGCGCAGCTCTGTCAGGAACGCGGCATTCGCGCGGATTTCGATTTTTTCCAGCGGCGCCGGCGGCGCCTCGCTGTCGATGACGGCGCGCAGTTCGGTCAGCGCGGACGCGAGGGCGATTTTCGGCGCCGCCGCGTTGATC
>JBGSNB010000142.1:0-4967 GCA_041739835.1 Parvularculaceae bacterium
CCGACGCCGCTGGCCGCGGCGGCGACCGCCATCATGCTCGCCGCGGGCCTCGCCGTCGCGTGGCGGCCCGCCGTCTTCATCTATTTCAACTTCTGAGGCGGCGATGCAAAGACAGCTCTCCCCCGCCGGCTTTGTCTTCGCCGCTTTCGTCTTTACACTGAGCTTGCTCGGCGCCAGCATCGTCGTGCCGCAAGACCCCTATTACCGCTGGCAGGAGCACAATAGCGGCACCACCCGCAAGGCCGACTGGATTTACGAGCGCCTGCATTTCGACGCCGAGCCGATCGACGTCGCCCTCATCGGCACCTCGCGCATGGCCGGCGGCCTATCAGGCCCGGAGATCGAGGCCGCCTATTGCAAGGCGACCGGCCGGCGCATCCGCGTCGCCAATCTGTCGATCCCGGAAACCGGCCGGAACATGCATTACGTCATCGCCAAGGAGGCGCTGCGGATGAAGGCGCCGGCGCTGATCGTCCTTGAGCTGAACGAAGTCGAATCGCGCAAGCCTCATAACGGTTTTGTCGTCCTTGCCGACGCCGGCGACGTGCTGACGGCACCCGCTTTCCTCAACCTGAACTATTTTTCGGACATCGCGCGGCTGCCGGGACGCCAGGCGCTGATGTGGTTCAACACGCTGACCGGCCGCGCCGCCCTCCGCGCGCGATTCGATCCCGCCCTCTACCAGGGACATGACCTCGACCGCACGAAGGAGTTGCCGCTGCTCGACGGCCGCATCGTTTCAAGATTCCAAACCGCAAGCAGAGAGGCGCTCGACGCCGCGGCGGCGGGCCGCGAGAAAAGCGCCTCAGCGCTCCGCCTGCCGGATGCGTTGCGACCGCTCGAATATCGCTTCTCGCGCCTGTATCTGAAAAAGATCGAGCGCCTCGCGGCGCAAGACCGCGGCAAAGTCGCCTATGCCTACCTGCCGGCATGGCGCGCCGATAAATTGCCGGACGACATCGCCGCCAGCCTTGCGATCGATCAGCCTGTCATCGATCTTGGCGGCGCCATCGCCAACGAGGCGGACAAATGGCTCGACGCGACGCATGTCAACGCCTGGGGCGCCGCCGAGCAGACGGCGCGCTTCGCCGAAAAGTTGCGCGGCCTCGACCCGATGCTGGGCGAGGCCGGCTGCTGACCCGTCCGATTGACGTTCCCATACCCAGGAACGATCGCTAGAGTCGCCGGCGGAGGATCCGCCTTGGCCCGGCACAGTTTTTCGCTCCGCATCATCGCCGCCCGCGTCGCGACCTCGCTCATCGGCCTCGCGCTGTTCGTTTACGGCATGATTGCGTCCTTTTCGCCGCTGCCTGCCGGCGCGCCGCTTGTCATTCTCGGCGTCCTGATGATCGCGGCGGCGAACCCCGCGGCGCGTCCTTATATTCGCCGGATGCGGCGCCGCTGGCGCTGGTTCGACCGCCTTGTTAGGCTGGTGGCGACGCGCGGCCCGGAGACCGTCCGGCAGGTTGAAGCGGACACCAAGCCCGAAAATCACGAGGCGTAGCCGATGATCATTTTCAGAATCACCGTGTCGCTCTTTGCGCTGCTGCTGATCGCCTTCGGCCTCGTCGTGACGATCTCGCCGATTCCGTTCGGTTTCGTCATCGTCATTGTCGGCTTCCTGCTGTTCGTCAGCGTGGCGCCGGCGGAAGTCAGGTGGCTGCGCCGCCGCTGGCGCTGGTTCGACAAGTCGATGCACAGCCTCGAAAAGCGCCTGCCGCGATGGCTCGCCAAGCGTCTGCGGGAGTCGGACTACGATCACGCCAAAGATGACGCAGCCCAGCCGGCGCAGGCCAATGCGCGCCGATAGAATGTTGCTGAAGAACTGTCGCCATGCCCTTCGGGACGCCGCTTCGCGGCGCCTCAGGGTGAAGCAGCATGTAGAAATCCTTCGTCCTGAGGTGCGATGCGAAGCATCGCGTCACGAAGGATGACGTCTGGCGAATGACGCATTCGCGCGTCAAAGCAGCATTGTCGCCGGCTCTTCCAGGAACAGCTTGAACGCCGCCAGGAACTCCGCGCCGACGGCGCCGTCGACGACGCGGTGATCGCAGGTCAAGGTGACCGTCATCATCGTGCGCGCCACGATCTGGCCGCCGCGGACGACCGCGCGCTCTTCGCCGGCGCCGACCGACAGGATCGCGCCATGCGGCTGGTTGACGATCGAGGCGAAAGACGTGATGCCGAACATGCCGAGATTTGAAACCGAGAACGTGCCGCCCTGATATTCCTCGGGCTTCAGTTTCTTGGCGCGGGCGCGCGCCGCCATATCCTTGACCTCGGCGGAAATCTGCTTGAGGCCTTTCGTCTCCGCCTTCCAGACGATCGGCGTGATCAATCCGCCGTCGATCGCCACCGCGACGCCGATATCGGCGTGCTTGTGCAGCAGGATCGCTTCATCCGTATAGGTGGCATTGGCGTTCGGCACTTTCTTCAGCGCCATCGCCGACGCCTTCAGGACGAAATCATTGACGGAGAGCTTGTAGGCGTCCGCTCCGTCTTTCGGCGACGCGGCGTTCAGGCTCGCGCGCGCTTCGAGGAGCTTCGTCAGCTCGATGTCGATATTGAGCGGGAAATGCGGGACTTCATTGTTGAAGGATTGCGTCAGGCGCCGTGCGATCACCTTTCGCATGCCGTCGAGCTTCACCGCGGTGTAACTCTCCGCCGGATAGAGGCGCGGATCGACCGATGCCGGCGACGGCGTGAAGGCGGCTGCTGGCGCCGCTTTCGGCGCGGCAGCGCCTTTGGGCGCGGCTTCGATATCGCGTTTTACGATCCGCCCATGCGGGCCGGAGCCCTTCAGCGCCGCGAGATCAATCCCGGCGGTCTTGGCGAGACGCTTCGCCAGCGGCGAGGCGTGGATGCGGCCGTTCTTTCCTCGCCCCTCTCCCGCTTGCGGGAGAGGGGATGGGGGTGAGGGGGCGTCGATATTGGTGGCGGCGCGCGTGGAAAGCCCCTCGCCCCCGGCCCCACTCCCGCTATCGCGGGAGAGGGGGGAAGAGGAACCATTCGCTTTCGCCGGCGCCTTCGCAACATCCGCCGCGCTCTCGCCGTCGCCGAGCAGGATCGCAATTGTCGCGTTGACCTTCACATTCTCCGTACCCGCCGGAACGACGATCTTGCCGACGACGCCCTCATCGACCGCCTCGACTTCCATCGTCGCCTTGTCGGTTTCGATTTCGGCGATGATGTCGCCGGAGGAGACCTTGTCGCCCTCCTTGACGTTCCATTTGGCGAGGGTTCCCTCCTCCATGGTCGGCGACAATGCGGGCATGAGAATGGGTGTCGGCATGGCGGCCTCCGGCTATTGGCGAACGAAGACCTTGGCGACGATTTTCCAATGACCGTCAATCTTGACGAGCGTCAGTGCGTCATAAAATCTGTCGGTCGACCGGAAAGTCACAGTGGCGATGCGACCGTCGGTGATGTGCATGTCAAGAATTTCGCCGTCGCGTGTCGCACCCGGCGGATTGGCGGACGACGCCCAGTTTGCCAGGACCTCGTTCATGTCTTTCCAGGTGCGCAAGGACTCGGCCCCGTCATCCGCCCGCATCACGCCGACCATGCTTGCTTCATCTGCTGCGAATGCTCGGTTCAGCCGCTCGAGGTTCGCTTCGCCCTGTCCGTGGAAATAATCGAAGACCGCCGCCTTGACGGCGGCCTCGTCAGGCTTTTCGGCGCTCGCCTTCATCACCATGTCGTCGCCATGATGATGGGCCGCGGCGGCTTCGGAGCTCGCAAATAGCGCCAAGGCGGCCAGAATTTTTTTCATTGCTTTGGTCTTTCTATTTCCAACGCCCTCTTCGCGCTGCATTACCGGCAGTCTTCGAATTCAGTCGCGGTACATCACCTGCTTCACCGCCCGCACGATTTTCTCCGCGTTCGGCAGGCTCAGGATTTCCAGATTGGCCGCATAAGGCAGCGGCACGTCTTCCTGCGTCACGCGCGCCGGCGGCGCGTCGAGATAATCGAAGGCGTGCTGCGTCACCTGCCAGCCGATTTCGGCGCCGACGCCGCAAGGCGCCCAGCCTTCTTCGACGGTGACGACGCGGTTGGTCTTCTTCACCGAGGCGATCACCGTTTGCGTGTCCATCGGACGCAAGGTGCGAAGATCGATCACCTCCGCTGAAATCCCTTCTTCCGCGAGCTTTGCCGCCGCTTCGAGCGCGAATTTCACCCCGCGCGAATAGGAAACGAGGGTGACGTCTGATCCCTCGCGCGCAATCTTCGCCTTGCCGATCGGGATGATCCAGTCATCGACCTTGGGCACGTCCATGCTGTCGCCATAGAGAAGCTCGTGCTCGAGGAAGACGACCGGGTTCGGATCGCGGATCGCGGCTTTGAGAAGGCCCTTCGCATCCGCCGCGCTATAGGGCGAGATGACGATGAGGCCCGGAATATTCGAATACCACGCCGCGTAATCCTGTGAGTGTTGGGCGGCGACGCGGCTCGCGGCGGCGTTCGGACCGCGAAAGACGATCGGCGAGCCCATCTGGCCGCCCGACATGTAGCGCGTCTTCGCCGCCGAATTGATGATGTGGTCGATCGCCTGCATGGCGAAGTTCCAGGTCATGAATTCGACGATCGGCTTTAGCCCGGCAAACGCCGCGCCGACGCCGAGCCCGGCGAAGCCATATTCCGTGATCGGCGTATCGATGACGCGGTCCGGTCCGAACTCGTCGAGGAGGCCGCGCGAGACTTTATAGGCGCCCTGATATTGCGCGACTTCCTCGCCGATCAGGAAGACGTCCGGATCGCGGCGCATTTCCTCCGCCATCGCATCGCGGAGCGCGTCGCGGATCGTCGTCGGAACCATTTCGACGCCGGCCGGAAGGTCGGGCTATAAGCGTTATTTAAGCGCTCCTTTTGAAGAATTAGCTTTTCCTTTGTAAATTAGACTGATAAACCATGAAAAAAGTGCTATTAACAGGTGCGAATGGTTTCATTGGTAGACACACGATCGCACC
>JBGSNB010000266.1:0-2178 GCA_041739835.1 Parvularculaceae bacterium
CCTTGCGGTCAGAGCCGCCACCGCCTTCCTGCTCGCCGGCGACCGCGCGGGATACCGCGCTTTCGCCAGCGATGTCGCGCCGCGCCTTCAGGGCGCAGCGGAAGCCGACCTCATCGCGACGCTCGGCGATGTCGACCGGGAACGCTTCATTTCAGGCTTCATGGGCGCTTACCGAGCCGCTTATTCGGCGGATGCGTCGTAAGGCGGCGCCCGGGCCTGAGCCCTTGACGGCTATTCGCTGATCGCCCGCGTGAAATCGTCGGAAATGCCGCTGCGCTTCGCCAGCGTTTCCCAGCATTCGCCGAAACGGGAATTGGCGCCGATAGCGGTCGCCAGCGACTGCGCCGCGCCTGAAGCGGCCGAATCATCTCCGGCATTCAACGCCTTCCCGAGCGCGTTGTAGCGATCGATAAGCAGATCGACGCGGCGCTTCCCGTCTTTGCCGAATGAGCCGCATTCCTGAAAGCGGTTGGCGAGGAGGCGACGCCAGTCGGCGTCGGCGTTGTCAAAGGCGCCGGCGACATAGGCGCTGCGCGCCGCATTGAGATCGGCGGCGAGGGCGGGTCCGGCAAGGGCGGCGGCGGCGATTGCTATGATTGCGAGTTTCATGACGGTCTCTCCTGTTGCGTCTTGACGGCGCATTTCCCCGTCTTCTGCGGGCGCGCCCGCAAAAGCGTCCTTATACGGACTAATGCGCTGTGGAGACCTTACGCGCTGCGCGGGTCGCTTCAATCGCCTTTCGACGACCTGCTCCTCAGCAAGGCCGGAACGAGGAGGCGGCGCGACGAGCCGAAAACGCAAAGGCGCGGATGGCGCCGGCGTCGCGCTGAAACCCTGTTCGCTTGCGCAATGTTGTTAAGCTGCGGTCGTCTTCGACGCGGCGTCGCCGGTCTCCGTCTCGTCGATGACGCGGTTGCGGCCGGCTCTCTTGGCCGCATAAAGACACGCATCGGCGCGTTCGATCAGCGTTTCGACGGTGTCGTCCCATCTGACCTGCGCGGCGCCCATCGACATGGTGATGAGGCCGAGATCCTCATCGGTGCGGCGCTTTTTGAGGCGGCGCGATTCGACCGCGCCGCGGATGCGGTTGGCCAGCATCACGGCGTTTTGCAGCGATGTTCCCGGCAGGATCAGCGCGAATTCCTCGCCGCCATACCGCGCGAGCACGTCCTGGCCCTTGATATTCGCGTTCATGACGTCGGCGACGAGGCGCAGGACGTGATCGCCCGTCTGGTGGCCCCATTTGTCGTTGAAATTCTTGAAATGATCGACATCCGCCATCACCAGCGCCAGCGGCTCGCCGGTGTCTTTCGCATGGCGCATCAGCCGCGCGATTTCGGCGTCGAAGGTTTTCCTGTTCTTCACGCCGGTCAGCGGGTCGAGCATTGCTTCCTGCTGGATGTGCTCGATATTGCGACGGAGCGTGTCGACTTCGTCGGAGGAGCGCTGCAATTGCTGTTCGAGGCGCTCATTGGCTTCGCGCACGGATTTGGCGACCGACAGCACGCCGTCCATCAGCGCGCTGACGGCGGGATTGTCCGCCGCCGAGCGCTTCAGCTCCGCCGACAGGAAGCGCAGCTTCTCGCTGTTGCCGGTCGCGCTGGCGCCGGTCGTTTCGACCGCGTCGGCGACCTTCGCCATCTCGTCCTCGAACCTCTGAATGAGGTCGATGACGTCGCGCGACAGCCCCTGACGCACGATATGCGCATTGTAGAGCGCGTCCGCGTCGCTTTGCAGGACCGCGCCGTTCGGCTGCGCCAGGCGCTGGACGTCGCGGACGAGCGCGGGATTGCGTCCCTCCGCCAGCAAGAACCAGAGTTCGATGTTTTTCGGCGTCGCCGCAAGCTGAGCCGCCTTCAGCGCGACGAGCGCGCGTTCGGCGATCCGGTGCGATTCATCGACGCTTTCAGCCATGGCGGGCGGGGACCTGTCCGGTCGGCGAATGCGCCGACCCAGACGACCCTAGGCGTTCCGCGTAAAGGAACGGCTAATCCCGCACGAATCGCAACCGAGGATTGTGCTTCCCGCGTTCAGCGCACCATGAACGCGGGAACCTCGGCGCCAAAGCCTTTGACGTTTTCGCGCTTTTCGCCTTGCGGGCGCCGCGCGCTTTCACGCCGCGCCGGGCTCTGGGGGGCTGCGGCAGGCTTCGTTTCGGACGGCGAGGGGGTCGGGCGC
>JBGSNB010000205.1:0-4468 GCA_041739835.1 Parvularculaceae bacterium
GCCTCGGCCCCGGCGCCGCCGTCGATATAGTCGAACAGCGCCCGCGGCAGGCGCCGTTCCGCAATGCGGCGGTAATCGTCAGGCGATGCGGGCGCGAGGTTCAGCGACGGCATTGTCGGGGTCCTTGTTTCGCCGGCAGCATCGCCTCATTCGCCCTGATCGCCAATGCCGGGCGCTGCCGGCGCGGCGTTGTTTCGTCTGCTGCGCGAAAATCGACTGCAGGATACGGATAGTTACCGCGTCGCGTCTGACCTTGAACCGAGGCGCCATGCGGGTCGTCGCGTTTTTGTCCGTAAGATGCGGATTTCGGAAATTCGCGCAAAAGCGGCGCTCCCATCTGGATCAAAAAGTGCGGCCGTCCAGCTTGCAGCCGGATCGCGCCCCTATTCACTTGTCAAAGAGCCGGCGGATGTCTCAACAACACCCGCCCCGACGCTTAGACGAGACAGGGGGGCCGAGTGTGACAGGAATCGCAAAAAATATTTTTTGCCGGCGTCGCCCCCTCCGTCACGCTGCGCGTGACAGCTCCCCCGCTTCGCGGGGGAGCAATGGTTAAGGGCGCCGCTACTCTGTGAGTTGATAATTGAAGGCCTGGCGCAGGCTGCGCTGGGCGATCGGACGACCGTTCTGGTCGGTTTGCGGCTGGAATTTCCATTTCGAGATGGTGTTGATCGCCGCGCGATCGAGGCAGGAATTCTCCGAGGCGACGACGCGCGGACTGACGACATCGCCTTCGGGCGTTACGTCGAACTCGATCAGGACGACGCCTTGCGCTCCGCGCGCTCGGCAATTTTCAGGATATGCAGGGGGAATCTTCACCGTCGGCATCGAGGCGGGCGGGAAAGTGATGATCTCGCGGTCCTTCGCCGGACCCGGAACCGGCTCGTAGGGGATCGTCCTTCCGGGATTGCCCTGCGCCGACGGGAAGTCGAAGTCGATCGCCGGCGGCGGTTTGGGCGCCTCGCGCTTTGGCGGCTCGGCTTTCGCCGGATCGCTCGGCTCCAACTCGGCGAGAATCGAAATATCCGGCCCTGCGACCGGCGCGACGGGCGCCGCCTCCTGCCGGATCATCCAGCCCATCGCCAGAAACAGCAGCGCCGTGATCGCCGCAGCGCCCGGCAGGCCGAACATCATCCTGAAAAACATTGCGCTCCTCCCATGATCGCCGCGCGCCTCGCGCCACGGCAGCGTTCTCTCGGGCGGGAACTCTTCGGGAAGGCTACGCGTTGGGAACAGCTGAAGTCCCGTCGCCCTCTGCATTTCCAGAGTAGCAGGATTGCGCGCCGCCGCCAACTGAATTGGCGGCGTCAACTTGCGCACTGCAGCAAGAAGGCGGCGCGGTCGCTCGGCCGCCTCTTGCCGGATGAGGGTCCGCCGGCTGCGGCGGCGACCTTCTAGTACCGGTAGTGATCCGCCTTGTACGGACCATCGACGTCAACGCCGATATAGTCGGCCTGCGCCGTCGTCAGTCTCGTCAACTGCGCGCCGACCTTCGCCAGGTGCAGCGCCGCGACTTTCTCGTCGAGATGTTTCGGCAGGACATAAACTTCGTTCTTGTACTGATCGCCTTTCGTCCAGAGTTCGATCTGCGCCAGCGTCTGGTTGGTGAAGGAAGCCGACATCACAAAGGAGGGGTGACCGGTGGCGTTGCCAAGGTTCAAAAGGCGGCCCTGCGACAACAGGATCATCCGCTTGCCGTCCGGGAACTGGATCATGTCGACCTGATCCTTGATGTTGCGCCATTTGAAATTCCGCAGGCTATCGACCTGAATCTCATTGTCGAAATGGCCGATATTGCCGACGATCGCCATGTCCTTCAGCTTGCGCATGTGGTCGATGGTGAGCACGTCCTTGTTGCCGGTCGCGGTGATGACGATGTCGGCCCTCGGCGCGGCCTCGTCGATCGTCACGACCTCGAAGCCGTCCATCGCCGCCTGCAACGCGCAGATCGGATCGATCTCGGTGACAAGGACGCGCGCGCCCGCGCCCTTCAGCGACGCGGCCGAGCCCTTGCCGACATCGCCATAGCCGCAGACGACCGCGACCTTGCCGGCCATCATGGTGTCCGTGGCGCGGCGGATGCCATCGACCAGCGATTCCTTGCAGCCGTATTTGTTGTCGAATTTCGACTTCGTCACCGAGTCGTTGACGTTGATCGCCGGGAAGGGGAGCGTGCCCCTCTTCTGGCGTTGATAGAGGCGCAGAACCCCCGTCGTCGTCTCTTCAGTGACGCCTTTGATGTTGGCCTTGGTGCGCGAATAAAAACCCGGCTGCTTTGCAAGGCGGCGCTTGATCGTGTCAAACAGCGCGCGCTCTTCGTCATTGCCCGGCTTGGCGAGCAGCGACGGATCTTTTTCGGCATCGGCGCCGAGCAGGATCAGCAAGGTCGCGTCGCCGCCGTCGTCGAGAATCATGTTGGCGGTCTCGCCGTTCGGAAAATCGAAGATGCGGTCGCAAAGATCCCAATAGTCCTCGAGGCTCTCGCCCTTGAAGGCGAAGACCGGCGTTCCTGCCGCCGCGATCGCCGCCGCTGCGTGGTCCTGCGTCGAATAGATGTTGCAGGACGCCCAGCGGACGCTCGCGCCGAGATGCTGGAGCGTTTCGATCAGGACGGCGGTCTGGATCGTCATATGCAGCGAGCCGGCGATGCGCGCGCCGTTCAGCGGCTGCGACCGGCCGAACTCCTCGCGGGTCGCCATCAGGCCCGGCATTTCCGTTTCGGCGATCTCGATCTCGGTCCGCCCCCATTCCGCGAGCTTCATGTCCTTGACGAAAAAATCGTGATGGGCGGGCGCGTTCATGGGTGAAGATCCTTGTCGGGTTGCGATGGGTCGGCGGGCTTATAGCAACCGCCAGCAGGATCGCCAAGAGACATATAAAGATTTCTTTATATCGTAGAGAATCCGTTGGTTTCTGCCATTTTCCCTCCACAATTCCGAGAAAAAAGATCGGCGTCTCGGGGGCGCGACGGCGCAACTCATAGGTGACTTATGAAACGATCGGGGATTGCCATATTGGCGGTTGTGGCGGCGCTCGCAGCCGGCGCGACGGCCGAGGAAACTGCCGATCCGCGGCTCGGCGAACAGGTCGATAGCATCTGTTTTGGACGCAATATCAATAACTTCAGAGCGATCGACGGCGTCGATGACGCCATCCTGCTCGAGAAGGGCGTCAATAATTGGTACAAGGCGACGCTGATCGGCGCCTGTAATTACAGCCAGTTGAAATGGGCGCAGTCGGTGGCGATCGAGCAGCGGCCGGCCGGCGGCTGCGTGACGCGAGGCGACTATCTCATTTTCTCCAATTCGGCGTTCGGCGATTTTAGCTTTCCGAATTCGACGCGCTGCGCCATTTCGGAAATTCATGAATGGAATCCGGATACTGCGGCGGCTGAGGCCGAAGACGACGCGGCGACGCCGGATTGATCGTCCGCACGGGAATGATCGCCGCCGCTTGATCGGCGGCAGAAAGCGGCGCAAATATCGCGCCGCTCGTCCGTGCGCAGGGGAAAGCGCCGCCGCGACGGGACGCCAAGAGGGCTTTGGTCAAATGAAGCGGATTTTGTTGCTAGCCGCGGCGTTCGTCGCTGCGACGGCGGCGGTTGCGCGCGAGCCGAAGAAAAAAGCCGAAGCCGCGCCGCCTCCGGCCCCGGTCGTCGAATATGAAAATGAAGCGCCGCAAATGGCCGAGGCGCTGGAGGAAGCGTGCCTCGCCGCGCCGCCAGAACCGGAGACCTATGATTCGCGCGATAATGTGCTGATCGCGAAACTCGCGGGCGGCGGCCGCGCCTTCTTCCATTTCAAAGGCGGCTGCGACGCCAACTCGATGATGTTCGCCGACAAGGTCGGGGCGGAAGACGGATCGTCCTGCGTGAAACCGGGCGCGGCGCTGGTCTTCACCTCGAGCTATGGCGACCAGAAGAAATGCGTCGTCGAACGCATCAATCGCTGGCTCGACGACGAACTGATCAGCCCCGAATACGAGTAGCGCGCTCCTCTTCCAGAATGGCGCGAAGTCCCTCGCGATAGGTCGGATAGCGGAGCGTCGGCAGCAGCCGCGCCTTCATCAGCGCATTTGAGACGCGCTTGTTATCGGCGTAAAAACTCCGCGCCATCTCGGAAAGCTGCGCGTCCTCGATCGCGACGAGGGGCGGAGGCGCGACGCCGAGCAGCGCGCAGGCGTATTCAATGACATCCTGCGGCGGCGCCGGCTCGTCATCGGCGATATTGAAGAGATCGCCGGCCGAGGGATCGGCAAGGCTCCGGAAAATCGCCGCCGCGATGTCGTCGACATGCGCGCGGCTGAACACCTGCCCCTTCTTGACGATGCGCTTCGCGCGCCCTTCGCGCACCGTGTCAAGCGCCGAGCGCCCGGGCCCGTAAATGCCAGGCAAACGGAAGATCACGAGCGGAATGTTCAAGGCGCGAGCGTGCGCCGCCCACTGCGCTTCGGCGGCGATGCGGTTCCT
>JBGSNB010000254.1:0-3118 GCA_041739835.1 Parvularculaceae bacterium
GGCGCCAGGTCTGCGCGATGATCGCGATCTGGAAGCGCGCCTCGATCGCCTGGCGCGCGGCGACGCCAAGGCCGGCGAGGAACGCGTCCTCGGCATTGCCGTCGAGTTTCAGATGCGCCTTCAGCTCGGCGAGCGTGACCGGCTCTTCCGCCGGCGGGGCGACAAGTGTGAGGGACATGACGCAACGGGTCCTGACTGGGGTTTAGGGTCTGGGGTTTAGGGACTGGGGTTTAGGGACTGGGGTTTAGGGATCAGGGACTGGGGCTTCGGGATGGGCGTCAGGGCTGGAGAACAAATCCAAAATCCCTGATCCCCGATCCCGGTTCCCCAGTCCCTCCTCGTTAGCTCGCCGCGAATTTCAGCGTTTTGATCGCGTCGAAATTCTGCACGCCGCCGCCGACGCGCTTCGTCGTGTAGAAGAGGACGTAGGGCTTGGCGGAATAGGGATCGCGCAGGATCTTGACGCCCTGACGGTCGACGATCAGATAGCCGCGCTGGAAATCGCCGAAGGCGATCGCATGCGCGTTGGCGGCGATGTCCGGCATCTCTTCGACTTCCGTCACCGGATAGCCGAACAGGGTCGACGGCGCGCCGGCGACGAGCGAGGGCTGCCAGAGGTAATTGCCGTCGGCATCCTTGAATTTGCGGACGACCGACAAGGTCTTGCGGTTGAGCACGAAGCGGCCATTGGCGCGGAACGCCTGTTTGGGCGTGTAGATGAGATCGAGGATCTTGTCCGACGGGTTGCTCGCCGCAAAGCCGCCGACGGCGCCGCTGGCGACATAGCCGATCTCGTTCGGCGCGCGCACGCTTTCCTCGGTGATCGCGTAGGAGAGAAAGCCCTTCGGCTTGTTGACGCCGTCGCCCTTGACGAAGGCGTCGGTCTCCTGCCCGGCGAATTCGCCCTGCACTTCATCGGCGAGCCATTGCTCGATGTCGACGACGGCGTCGTCGAGCAGCGTCTGCGACGCCGCCGGCATCGCGTAAAGCTCCATCGTCGGGAAGTCGATCGAGGACAGCGTCGGCGTCGCGGTTTCAACGCGCCCGCCGGTCTCGCCGACCCAGCCCGCGGCGCCGCCGCCGAGGCTGACCGGCTTCTTGAACGAAATCGCGCCGATTTCGCGCACCGTCGCGATCTGGCGGATCGGCGAGATGTCGCGCAGCGCCGCGGCGATGATGCGCTCGGTCGGCTCGGGCGCGAGATAGCCGCCTTCGGCGTCGACGCCGGCGTTCAGGGATTTCGTCTGCAGCGCCTGGATCGCCGTCGCATCGCCGGCGCGCATATAGCGCTCGATCGCCGCTTTCTTCTCGTCGGTCTCGCGCGCCGCGCCGAGAACGGGCCGCTTGCCGGCGAGCGTCGCGCGGTCGAGCGCCGCCTTCTGTTCGGTCAGCGCCTTGTTGAGGCGGTCGACCTTGTCGGAGAGGAGGACGTCGTCCTTCTTCTGCTCGATCGCCGCAAGTCGCTCGTCATTCGACTGCTTGAAATTCTCGAAGGCGGAGAGAAATTCGCGGATCGCGCCTTTCAATTCGCCATTGGCGTTGCGTGACTTGACTTCCATGTCGCTTTTGCTCCTTACGCTGACTGGATCAGGCTGTTAGAATTCTGGCGGCCGCGCGGACGCTGTCCGCAAAGGCCATGATGGGTTCCGTCGACGCCCCGGTGCCGACTTTGGCGAGCCGGGCCTTCGGGGCCATCGGGAAGGTGACGATCGAGACTTCCCAGAGATCCGCCTCGAGAACGCGCCGCGCGCCGTTCGATTTGTGCGCGCGCACGGTGCGATAGCCGATCGAAAGGCCGTCGATGATCTCGGCCCGGATCAATTCCGCGACCTCGCGCGCCGTCTGCGTCGCGAGAAAAAGCTCGCCGGCGGCGTAGAGCCCCTGACGCCGCTCCTCAAAGCGCAGCCAGCGGCCGACCGGCTGCTCCGCCGCATGCTGATAAAGCAGCTTCACCGCCAGCGAGCCGGATTTCGCCAGCGATTTGCGGAACGCGCCCGGCGCGATGATGTCGCCATTAAGATCGACCTCGTCATAGATCGCGGCATAGCCTTCGATGGAGAGGGTCTGGGTCATGTCATGCCCCCCCTCCGTCGGCCTCGCCGACACCTCCCCCGCAAGCGGGGCAGGAAGGCTCTTTGCTCCTCCGCGACAGCGGGGGAGCTGTCACGCGCAGCGTGACTGAGGGGGCGTCAGCCGCGAGCGCTGATGCTGGTGACATCCCCCCTCCGTCGGCTTCGCCGACACCTCCCCCGCAAGCGGGGGAGGAGAAGGATGCGGGCGGCGGCGCAGCGGCTGAGGGGGCGTCAGCCGCGCTCGGACGTGTTAGCGTCGCCGCATGCGAGAGCCCCATCCACACGCGCGCGCGATGCGAAAAGACATGCCGGTCGCTGAGCGGCGCCTGTGGGTCCGGCTGAAGAATCGCCAGCTTGGCGGATTGCGGTTTCGGCGTCAGCACACGATCGGCGCCTTTGTCGCGGACTTTGCGTGCCTTGAAGCGATGCTGGTGATCGAACTCGACGGCGATCAGCACGGGCGCGACGACGCGCCCCGCTTCGATGCCCGGCGCGACGCTTTCATCGAGCGGCAGGGATTTCTGGTTCTGCGGTTCTGGAACCACGAACTCGTGACCAACATGGACGGCGTCCTGCAATCGATTTTCAGGGTCGCGACGGAGCGCGTCCGGGCGCGGGAATTGGGCCGACTTTGACATCGCCCCTCCGTCGGCTTCGCCGACACTTCCCCCGCAAGCGGGGCAGGAAGGCTCTTTGCTCCTCCGCGACAGCGGGGGAGCTGTCACGCGCAGCGTGACTGAGGGGGCGTCAACCGCGAGCGCTGATGCTGGTGACATCCCCCCTCCGTCGGCTTCGCCGACACCTCCCCCGCAAGCGGGGGAGAAGAAGGATGCGGGCCGCGGCGCAGCGGCTGAGAGGGCGGTTTGCATAGTGCTCATCTTCCCTCCCCGTCGATTTTCGTTTCGATGCGGGCGAGCTGCGCGCGCATGGCGGCGAGCTGTTCTTCGAGCCTTGCGGTGCGGACGAGGAGTTCGGCCGTTGCGTCGCTGCGGCGTTCGAGCTGCGCCAGCCTTTCGGCGGCGGCGCCCGACCACAGGAGCGCGAGC
>JBGSNB010000280.1:0-4387 GCA_041739835.1 Parvularculaceae bacterium
TGGAAGGGCGCGTCGCGCTGGTCACCGGGTCGACCAGCGGCATCGGTCTTGGCATCGCCGAGCGGCTCGCCGCCGACGGCGCTTCGATCGTGCTGAACGGCTTTGGCGACGCCCGCGAAATCGAAATGACCAAAGACCGCATCGCTTTCGACCACAGCGTGCCGGTCGCCTATTCGAACGCCGATCTGTCGCAGGCAGGCGCCGTCTACGACATGATCGCTTTCGCCAGCGACGCGCTCGGCGATATCGACATCCTCGTCAACAATGCCGGCATCCAGCATGTCGCGCCGATCGAGGATTTTCCAATGGCGAAATGGGACGCGATCATCGCCATCAATCTGTCGTCGGCGTTCCATGCGATCAAGGCGAGCTTGCCGTCGATGAAGAAACGCGGTTGGGGCCGCATCGTCAACATCGCCTCCGCGCACGGCCTCGTCGGCTCGCCCTTCAAGTCAGCTTATGTGGCGGCGAAGCATGGCGTCGTCGGCCTGTCGAAGGTCGTCGCGCTCGAGGCGGCGCAGTCGGGCGTCACCTGCAACACCATTTGCCCAGGGTATGTATGGACGCCGCTCGTCGAAAAACAGATCGAGGACCAGGCGAAGACGCACAACATCCCGCGCGAAAAAGTCATCACCGACGTGTTGTTGAAGGCGCAGCCGAACAAACGATTCGCGGAGACGAGCGAGATCGGCGCCTTGACCGCGTTCCTGTGTTCCGAGGGCGCGGCGTCGATCACCGGCGCGGCGATCCCGGTCGACGGCGCGTGGACCGCGCAATGACCGCTCACCATCATCATCACGCGGCGAAAGAAGCGATATCCCCAAAACGTCTCCGCAAGTCGGAGAGCGGGCTGAAGACAGTCAACCTCGCCTTGCAAGGCGGCGGCGCGCATGGCGCTTTCGGCTGGGGCGTCCTCGACCGGCTGCTCGAAGAAGACAGCATCGCCTTTGACGGCGTCAGCGCGACCAGCGCCGGCGCCATGAACGCCGCCCTCCTCGCCTTTGGGCTTGCGAGCGGCGGGCGCGAGGGCGCGAAGATCGTGCTGGCGGAATTCTGGCGCAAGATCGCCGACTCGGCGCGCTTCAGCCCGCTGCAGCCGACCCTCATCGACCGGATGATGCACAATCATTCGCTCGAAATGTCGCCGGCCTTCATGATGATGGACATCATGACGCGCGTGTTCTCGCCCTATGAAACGAACCCGTACAATTACAATCCGCTGCGCAAGGCGCTGGAGCAGGTCGTCGATTTCGAGAAATTGCGCGCAGAGAGCCCGGTCAAGCTTTTCCTGTCGGCGACCAATGTGCGCCAGGGAAAGGTGAGGATCTTCAAGAATGAGGAAATCACCGCCGACGCCGTGCTCGCCTCGGCGTGTCTGCCTTTCATGTTCCAGGCCGTCGAGATCGAGGGCGAGCCCTATTGGGACGGCGGCTATATGGGCAATCCGGCGTTGTTTCCGCTGATCTATGAATGCGACAGCCGCGACATCGTCGTCGTTCACATCAATCCGATCATGCGTTCGGAAACGCCGAAAACCGCGCGCGACATTTTGAACCGCATCAATGAAATCAGCTTCAACTCGTCGCTGATGCGCGAGATGCGGGCGATCAGCTTCGTCACCAAGCTGATCGACGACGAGACCGTTCCGGACGGACAGATGAAGCGGATGTTCATCCACTCGATCGAGAACGAGGATTTCATGAGGAAGCTCGGCGTGTCGAGCAAGATGAATCCGGACTGGGAGTTCCTGACGCATTTGAGGGACATAGGGCGCGAAAGCGCCGAAGACTGGCTCGACAGGAATTACGATGACATCGGCAAGCGTTCGACCGTCGATATCGCCGACAAATATCTATAACGCCGCGAGGGGCGCCGTCTTATCGCTGTTGACGGCGCCGCCGGCGCCGCCGCGAATTCGCGCCGCGGTGGACGCCTATGAGGCCGAGAGCGAACGGATCGTCGGCTGGATCCAGCTGGCGGGCGTCATTGTCTTCGCGTCGCTCTACGCCGCGACCTATGCGAGCTTTGAGGTCCATCACACCATCGAGCCGGCGCCGGCGGCGCTCGCCCTGTATGGCGTCTTGACGTTGTGGCGGCTGCGATGCGCTTATCGCGGACGTCTGTCCATCGGCCTGCAATACGCCTCGGCGGCGCTCGATATCGTCGTCCTTCTGGCGCTGATCGCGTCGTTTCCGTTTCAATATGACGAGCCGGCCGCGATGTATCTGAAGGGGCCGACGCTCTATTACGCCTACATGCTGGTCGGACTTCGGGCGCTTCGTTTCGATCCGGCGCAGGTGATGTTCACCGGCCTCCTCGCCGCCGCCGGCTGGGCCGCGCTGACGGCTTGGGCCGCGATCGATGGCGCGCCGCTGACCGGCGACTACCGCGTCTATATGACATCGCTGTCGGTGCTGCCGGGCGCAGAACTTGAAAAGATCATCGCGATCGCGGCAACCAGTTTCGTCCTCGCGCTTGGCGTCGCCAGAGCGCGCACGCTGTTGTTCCGCACCGCCGCCGAAGAAGCGGCGAGCGCCGATCTGACGAAATTCGTCGGCCGCGACGCCGCGGCGCTGATCCGCGCTTCGAGCGACGGGATCAAGGCCGGCGATGGCGAAATCCGGCGCGCCGCGATCATGTTCATCGATTTGCGCGGGTTCACCAATGCGTCAAGGGAGCTGGCGCCTCGCGCGGTGATCGCGCTTTTGCAGGACTATCAGGCGCGGCTGCTGCCGGTGATCGAGCGCGGCGGCGGGTCCATAGACAAATTCCTGGGCGACGGCATTCTGGTCAGCTTCGGCGCTGCGCACGCCACCGGCCATGAATGCGCGGCGGCGGTCGAAACCGCGCTTGCCGTCATCGTCGAGGTCGATCGCTGGAAGAGGGATCGCCAAACTGCAGGCGCAGCGCCGCTCGACGTCGGCGTCGCCCTCAGCGTCGGGGATGTCGTCTACGGCGCGGTCGGCCATGGCGAGCGCCTCGAATACACCGTCATCGGCGACGCGGTGAACCTCGCCGCCAAACTCGAAAAACACGCGAAAGCGGAAAACGCCCGGCTTCTCGCCACCGCCGAAGTTGTCGCCGAGGCTGAGGCGCAAGGCTATCTGCGCCGCCCGCTTCGCCAGATCGGCGCCGCGGTTGTCGAGGGCGTTTCAGCACCGGTCGACCTCGCGGTCCTCGCCTGAGCGGCGCTTATCGAAGCCATGACGAAAGCGCATTTCACCCGGCCGGCACGGGCCGGGTATGACAGGCCGGAGAACGGAGAGAGACGCATGGACAATTCAACGATATCGACCCTTCAACCGGCGCGAAAGTCGACCGGCATGACGCGCTGGGCCGCGCACGGGCTGACGGTTTTCATCGCCGCGGTGTTTCTTGATTCGCTGCGGTTCAAATTCACCAACGCCCCGAAGACGCAAATCATCTTCGGCGATCTCGACCGATGGGCCGCTGGCCTCGGCGCGCCGGGACTGTTCGCGCAAGGCGGGTTGTTCAGCCAATACGCGATCGGCGGCGCGGAGCTGGTCGCATCGACGATCCTCATCGCGACGATGCTGCTCCGGCGTTATCGCTTCCTGCAGCCGGTCGGCGCGCTCTTTTCAATCGCCATCATGTCGGGCGCCATCAGCTTCCATCTGTTCACTCCGCTCGGCGTCAATGTCGACAATGACGGCGGCGCCTTGTTCTTTACCGCCTGCGGCGTCTGGATCGGATCATGGGTCCTGCTCTATCTGCGCCGCCGCGAACTCGGCGAACTCGTGAAACGGCTGCACGCTTTTTTCGCGCCAGCCAACCTGTGACGACGACGATGACTGCGCGCGCGTCCCCTGACACCGCCCCCCCAAGGCGTCCGCATGTCGTCGTCGTCGGCGCGGGCTTCGCCGGGCTGTCAGCGGTGAAAGCGCTGGCCAAGGCCGACGCCGATGTGACGCTGATCGATCGCCGCAATCATCACCTGTTCCAGCCCCTGCTCTATCAGGTGGCGACAGCGGCGCTCGCGCCGAACCAGATCGCCAGTCCCATCCGCGCCATTGTTCGCGGGCAGCGCAATGTCTCCGTCATCCTCGACGAGGCGCTCGGCGTTGATCGCGACGCCGGAGAAATCATCCTGCGCGATCGCGCGGTTCCCTATGACTACCTTGTGCTCGCCACCGGCGCGCGGCACGGCTATTTCGGCAATGACAACTGGGAAGATCACGCGCCGGGACTGAAAGCCCTCGAAGACGCCAATTCGATCCGCGAGAACATCCTTCTCGCCTTTGAACGCGCCGAGTTGGCGCCGGCAGGGCCCGTCCGCAATCGCGCGCTCACCTTCGTCATCATCGGCGGCGGACCGACCGGCGTTGAACTCGCCGGCGCCATCGCCGAGCTTGCAAAGCGCGCGCTC
>JBGSNB010000288.1:0-3922 GCA_041739835.1 Parvularculaceae bacterium
GCTCGCGCGCAATGTCGCGACCTTCTGGCATGCGCTGCTCGGCGCCGCCAAAATCGGCGTCGTGATGACGCCGGTGAACTGGCGCCTCGCGCCCGCGGAGATCGCGCAGATCATCGCTGACGCGCGGCCCGCTCTGTTCGTCGGCGAGAAAATGTTCGTCGACCCGCTGCGCGCCGTCGATGATTTTACGCTGCCGCGCACGATGATCCTCGAAAGCGGCGGCGAAGACTGCTTCGACCGTCATATCGACGCCGCCGAGGCGCGGCGCCCATCCTATGTTCCGACGCGCGACGATGTCGTCGTCCAGCTTTACACGAGCGGCACGACCGGCTTGCCGAAAGGCGTCGTCCTGCCCAATCGCTGCTATCAGGAAGTCGGCGACGCCGGCGTCAAGGCGGGCGTCGTCACGCCGCGCTTTGACAATGAGGCGATCTTGCACGCGCTGCCGCACTTCCATATCGCCGGCGTCAATTTCGCCTTCATGGGCTGGTCGAGGTCGATGCCGGTGATTCAGCATCGCCAGTTCGATCCGGCGGCGCTCGTGAAGGAAGCGCAGACGGGCGTGCCGCTCAACTCGTTCTTCGTGCCGGCGATGATCATGATGATCTTGCAGGCGGCGAAGACGATGGGCCTGCCGCTGAGCAATTTCGCGCAGGTGAGTTACGGCGCGGCGCCGATGCCGGAGCCGCTGCTCGACGCGGCGATGGCGATGATGCCGAACGCGCGCTTCTCGCAATTCTACGGCATGACGGAAACGACGGGCGGCGTCACCGTGCTCGCCCACGAGGATCATGCGAAAGGGCTGAAACAACGCGTGTCGGCCGGCAAGCCCTTGCCCGGCTGCGCGGTGAAAATCTGCGACCCCGAAACGCGCAAGGAAATGCCGCAAGGCGAAGTCGGCGAGATCGTCGCGAAATCGGACTTCATCATGGACGGCTATTGGGGAAAGCCGGACGCGACCAACGCCGTCATCAGGGACGGCTGGTACTGGTCCGGCGACGCCGGGCGTATCGATGAGCACGGCTATCTCTATGTCGTCGACCGCGTCAAAGACATGATCATTTCAGGCGGCGAGAACATTTACCCGGCCGAGATCGAAAACATTCTCGCGGCGCATCCGGCGATCTTTGAATCGGCGATTGTCGGCATGCCTGACGAAAAATGGGGCGAGCTGGTGCGCGCCTTCATCGTCAAGCGCCCGGACGCCGACGTGACCGCGGAGCAACTGATCGAATTCCTGCGCCCCAGAATCGCGAGCTTCAAATTGCCCAAGCGCGTCGACTTCATCGATGCGCTGCCGCGAAATCCGAGCGGCAAGATATTGAAGACGGCGTTGCGGAAATTATAGCCCCATCTGCCGCGCCGCGAGATCCAGCATGATCTCCTCCGAGCCGCCGCCGATCGCCATCACGCGCACCTCGCGATAGATGCGCTCGACGCGGCATCCGCGCATGAAGCCAGCGCCGCCGAGGATCTGCATCGCCTCGCGCGCGCAAAATTCCATGGTGCGCGTCGCCTGCACCTTCAGCAGCGACAACTCCGCGACGGGCGTCTCGCCGTTCATGACGCGCCACGCGCAATGGTCGAGGAGGGCGGTCGAGGCGTGCGCATGGCGCATCATCTCCGCGAATTTGTGCCGGATGACCTGATGCTTCGCAAGCGGCTTGCCGAAGGTCTCGCGCGCCGTCGCCCAGGCGGCGGCGTCTTCGATGCAGACGCGCGCGAAGGCGATCGCCTGCGCCGCCATGCCGAGCCGTTCGCCGTTGAAATTGGCGACGATGCCGGCGAAGCCCGAATTCTCGGCGCCGATGAGATTGTCGGCGGGAACGCGGACATCGGCGAAATGGATCGACGCGGTGTCGGACATCCACCAGCCCATCTTGTCGAGCTTCGTGCGCGTGACGCCCGGGCTGTCGGCGTCGATCAGCAGGAACGACAATCCCGCGGCGCCGGCGCCGCCGGTCCTGACGGCGACGGTCAAATAGTCGGCGCGCATGCCCGTCGTGATAAAGGTCTTTTCGCCATTGACGACATAATGATCGCCGTCACGCACCGCCCGCGTTCTTATGTTGGCGACGTCGGAACCGCCCGAGGGCTCGGTGATGCAGAGCGCGATCAGCTTTTTTCCGGTGAGCACATCGGGCGCGATGCGCGCCTTCAACGCGTCCGACCCGAGCGCAAGGATCGGCGGCAAGCCGATGCCATGCGTCATCAGCCCGGCGACAAGCCCGCCTGACCCGGCGCGCGACAGTTCCTCCGAAGCGATGATCGAATGAAAAATATCGACGCCGTCTCGGACGCCGCCGAATTCCTCCGGATAGCCAAGCCCCAGAAGGCCGATATCGGCGGCGCGACGATGCAGCTCGCGCGGGAATTTTCCTTCCTCGTCCCAGGCGTTCAAATGCGGCGTAATTTCTCTTTCAACAAAACCGCGTACGGTTTTCCGCCACGCTTCATGGCTCGCGGTCAGGTGCGGCGAGGGCAGGCGGGTCTGGTCGAAGGAGAGCGGCGGCATGGGCGGACTATAGGTCGGCGCCGCTGCGCCGCAAGCTCGCTTGGCACGCGGCTTTGCCAGGCATCGCCGGGCGCCTGCCCGCGATCCATGCGCAGAGATGCAAAATCCTGTGGATGCCCGGAACAAGTCCGGGCATGACAGTCTTGGGTCTTCGGGATGCGACAGATGAAACTCTATCATTGCCAGGGCGCGCGCTCGCTGCGCTGCGTCTGGGCGCTGGAGGAAATGGGCCTCGACTACGAGCTCGAAACCTTGCCGTTTCCGCCGCGCCTGTTCGCCAAGCCGTATAAGGAAGTGAATCCGCTCGGCACGGTGCCGGCGCTGATCGACGGCGAGGTCATGCTGACCGAGAGTGTGGGGATCTGCCATTATCTCGCCGAGAAATACGGGCCGACGCCGCTGGCGGTGACGCCGGGTGAGAAGGACTACGGCCGCTATCTCAACTGGATGTACCGCGCAGACGCGACCCTGACGTTTCCGCTGACGATATTCTTTCGCTATACGGCGCTCGAACCGGAAGAGCGGCGCTTGCTGCAGGCGGCGGAGGACTATCGCAAATGGTTTCTCGGTCGCTGGTCGGCGGTCGAGACCGGACTTGAAGGCCGGGACTATCTTTGCGCGGATCGCTTCACCATGGCGGATATCTGCGTCGGTTATGCGCTGCATTTTGCGAACACGCTTGGCGTTACGGAGGCGATGACGCCGAATGTCGCCAAATGGTGGGCGCGCATCAGCGCCCGGCCGGCCTATGGGATAGCCGCCTCCTGACTATTTCGGCCAGAGCACCATCTGCGTGCAGCGAAACAGGGCGATGATTTTTCCGGTTTCGCGATTGCGGACCTCCGCGTCCCAGAGCTGCGTCGTGCGGCCAAGATGTTTTGCTTCGGCGCGGCAGGTGATCGCCCCGCTGAGCGCCGTCCCGAGAAAATTCGTCTTCAGTTCAACGGTCGTAAAGCCGCTGGCGCCGGCCGGCAGAGCGCGCACGCAGCCATAGCCGCAACAGGTGTCGGCGAGCGCAATGACGCTGGCGGCGTGCAGGAAGCCGTTCGGCGCCATCAATTCCTGCCGGACTTTCAATTCCGCCTCGACCCAACCCTCGCCGGCGTCGGTGAAATTGAGACCGAGCAGGCCGGGCAAGCATTTTTCGCCGATGGCGTTGAGCGCTTCGGCGGTCGACGTCCTGGGGGTGGGCATGCAAATCGCTCCCATGCGACCAAGTTGATGCAAATCAACTTGCAGCGGGACGCCCGGCGCGACAATTCACATAAGCAGCAAGGGAGGATGGTTCGATGGCGGCGATGAGACTTCGCCCGGTTCTGGCGGCGATTCTGGCGATCGCGGCGGCCGCGTGCGGCGGGAAGCCGGATGCGCCGGCGGCGCTCGAGGAGAGCTACGAACCGACGGCGC
>JBGSNB010000350.1:0-8544 GCA_041739835.1 Parvularculaceae bacterium
CCGCGGCTTGTCGTAGGCGCGGCCATCAAACGCCATCAGCTGGTCGGACGCGACGACGATCGCGCCTCCCTGCGCGCCGACGGCGAGCGCCTTGGCGTCGGCGAGATTTTGCGCGATGTCGGACAATGCCAGCCCGTCGCGCAGTCCGGCCGACTTCATCGCCGCTTCGTCGATGTCGGGCCTTGCAATTTCAAACGGCGCCCCGGCCGCCGCGAGAATCCGGGCGCGAATAGCGCTTCCGGAAGCAAGCACGATGCGCGGCCGGCTCATGTCGCCTCGTTCCGGCGAGCGGAGAGTTTGGTCAGGATCGCCGCCGCGGTTTCCTCGACTGATTTGCGCGTGACATCGATCACCGGCCAGCGGTGCTTGGCATAGAGCCGTTTCGCCCGCAGCACCTCGGCCCGAACCGTTTCGAGATCGGAATATTCGTCGACATGGTCGGCCGCGTTCATGCCGCCAAGCCGGCTCTGGCGTATCTGCGCAAGTCGTTCCGGACTTGCAATGAGGCCGACGACCAGTGGGTTTCGCAGGTTGAACAGGGAGGCCGGCGGTTCCGTTCCAGGCACCAGCGGCACATTCGCGGCTTTGACCCCGCGATTTGCGAGATACATGCAGGTCGGCGTTTTCGACGTGCGGCTGACGCCGACCAGCACGACATCGGCGGGCTCAAGGTCCCAGGTCATCTGCCCGTCATCATGCCCGAGCGTGTAATCGACGGCGGCGATGCGCTTGAAATAAGCGTCGTCCATCTCGTGCTGCGCGCCGGCTTTGCGGGTCTGCTGCAGCCCGAGATAGTCGGAAAACGCCTCGATGAAGGGATCAAGCACCGAAATCGCGGGCATTTGCAGTTCCGAGCATCTTGCTTCAAGGAACCGGCGCAGATCGGCGTTGACGACCGTGTAGAGGACGAGACCTGGGGCCGCCTCGATGTCTGAGAGGACTTTTTCCATTTGCGGGCGGGAACGGATAAGTGCGTAGATATGTTCGAAGGCATGCGCGGCGGCGAATTGCGACGTCGCCGCCTTGAACACTGCATTCAACGTCTCGCCGGTCGAATCCGAGACGAGATGAACATGGAAGTAACTTGCGAGAATTCGGGGCGGGGCGGGCATCAGCCGTCCTTATGGGAGGGGCAGCGTGTTTTACACATCAATCGGCCGCGCCTGTGTAATGCAAGGTGAAATCTCTGGGTAGCGCCGCGTTGATTGCAGGTCGGGCGGCAACTTCGCCAAAGCTTGCCGCAACGGCGCCCATTGAGGAAGGGGACGCCGCGCCGGGGAAATCCGTCGGCCATACTTCGCCTGAAGCGGGGGATGCTTTCGAGGATTCCTTGCCGATGTTGGTGATTTGCGCTGCGCGCTCAGTGCGTTAGGAAAGCGCTCCCCAAACTGGTGAAAGCGGGCGCGCTGTCGATGAAAGAGAGGGAAGGAACAAGGAAATCCTGTGCGCAATTTCTGCGCGCCGATTTTTCCCCTTTCTCAGGCCCTACCTTTAGATTCATACTTTCTTAAGACTTCCTAAGAAGGAGTTAACATGAAGGCCGAGGCCGCGCCTCATTCGCCGATGTCGCTGATCGAAGTGCTGCGGGGAAAGACGCTGAGAACGCCGCCGATATGGCTGATGCGTCAGGCGGGACGCTATCTGCCGGAATATCGCGCATTGCGCGCGAAAGCCGGATCTTTCCTCGACCTTTGCTACAATCCGGACTTCGCCGCCGAGGTGACCCTGCAGCCGATCCGGCGGTTTGATTTCGATGCCGCGATCCTGTTTGCGGATATCCTGCTGATCCCGCACGCCCTCGGGCAGAAACTGTCTTTCGTTGAAGGCGAGGGGCCGCGGCTCGACCCGCCGGTAGCTTCCAGCGATCTTAAACGGTTTCGGGAGCGAAATATCCATGAGACGCTGGCGCCGGTCTATGAGACGGTGAAGCGCGTGCGCGCCGCGCTGGCGCCGGAGAAGGCGCTGATTGGTTTTGCCGGCGCGCCGTGGACGGTCGCCACCTATATGCTCGCCGGCGGCCCCAGCGGCGACCCGGCCGCGCTTCGCCGGCGCTGGTATGACGAGCGCGAATTTGTCGTCGAGCTGTTGTCGCTGCTGGTCGACAGAACCGTCGACTATTTGGTCGCGCAGATCGACGCCGGCGCGGATGTCGTGCAGCTCTTCGACACCTGGGCGGGCGGCCTGCCGGACGACGTGCTGCAGGATGTGTCGGTAAAGCCGCTGAAATTGATCGCAGAGCGCGTCAAGGCGTTGCGGCCGCATTTGCCGGTGATCCTGTTTCCGAAGGGCGTCGGCGCATCTCTGGGCGATTACGCCCGCATTGAAGCGGCAGATGCGGTCGGCATCGACTTCTCGACGCCCTGGAAAGCTGCCCGCGAAATGATCGCCGGCGCCGCCGCCATCCAGGGGGGGCTTGATCCGATACTGGTCGTGAGGGGCGGCGGAACGATGGAAGACGCAGCGCGCCGGCTCTGCGACGCCTTCGGCGGCGTTCCCTTTATATTCAATCTTGGTCACGGGCTGACGCCCGATACGCCGCCGGATCATGTGGCGCGGCTCGTCGAGATCGTGAGGGGCGGGTAGGGTGCGCGATTTTCTCCTGGCGAATTACCTGTGGATCAAGGCGCTCCATATCGTCGCCATCGTCGCCTGGATGGCCGGCATGATGTATCTGCCGCGCCTGTTCATTTACCACCACCAGGCGGAAAAGGACGGCGAGGCGGAGCTCTTCTTCGTGCAGATGGAGCGCCGGCTGCTGAAGGGGATCGTCAACCCGTCGATGATCGCCGTCTGGGTGTTGGCGGGGCTGATGCTGTACGCCAATCCGGCTTTGTTGAAGACCCCGTGGTTCATCGCCGTCAAGTTTCCGGCCGTGCTCGCGATTTCAGCCATTCACGGTTTCTACGCCAGCTCCCAGAAGGCATTCGCCCGCGGCGAGCGGCCGCGCAGCGAAAAATTCTGGCGCATCGCCAATGAAATCCCCTTCCTGCTGATGATCGTCGCGATCGTCATGGCGGTGCTAAAGCCGTTCTGAGCGCTCCCGGGAGCGCCCATTGACGGCGGCGCATCAGCGCCTATATCTAGCGCGAACTCTCCTTCCCGCGCGTCCGGCGCCCAGAATTCCCCAGCGCCCGCGCATCCGGTTTCACCACCCAGCCCGCAAAGCCCGTCGTTCCGTCGGGCGCTTCAGATCATTTTGAAAGCCGATCCCATGTCCATTCCGAGCCAGATGTCCCTTGAAGAGCTGAAGGCGAGATCGCCGGGCGATCTTCTCGCTTTCGCCGAAGAGCTTGAAGTCGAAAACGCCTCGACGATGCGTCGGCAGGACATGATGTTCGCGATCCTCAAGGAGCTTGCGGATCGCGAGGTCGAGATTAATGGCGGCGGCGTCCTCGAAGTGTTGCCCGACGGTTTCGGCTTCCTCCGCTCGCCGGAGGCGAATTACCTGCCGGGTCCCGACGACATCTATGTCTCGCCCTCGCAGATCCGCCGCTTCGCGTTGCGGACCGGCGACACCGTGATCGGCGAGATCCGTAGTCCGAAGGAGGGCGAGCGCTATTTCGCGCTGCTGAAAGTCTCGACAATCAATTTCGAGGATCCGGAAAAGACGCGCCACAAGGTGCATTTCGACAACCTCACGCCGCTCTATCCCGATGAGCGCTTCAAGCTCGAAATCACCACGGCGGAAGACACCAAGAAGAAAGACTTGACCGCCCGCGTCATCGATCTTGTCGCGCCGATCGGCAAGGGCCAGCGGTCGCTGATCGTCGCGCAGCCGCGCACCGGCAAGACGGTTATTCTGCAGAACATCGCGCATTCGATCGAAGTCAATCACCCCGAATGTTTCCTCATCGTCCTTTTGATCGACGAGCGGCCGGAGGAAGTGACGGACATGCAGCGCTCGGTCAAAGGCGAGGTCGTTTCTTCGACCTTCGACGAGCCGGCGACGCGGCACGTCGCGGTCGCCGAGATGGTGATCGAGAAGGCCAAGCGCCTGGTCGAACATGGCCGCGACGTCGTCATCCTGCTCGATTCGATCACCCGCCTCGGCCGCGCCTACAACACCGTTGTGCCGTCATCCGGCAAGGTCTTGACCGGCGGCGTCGACGCCAACGCGCTGCAGCGGCCGAAGCGCTTTTTCGGCGCCGCGCGCAATATCGAGGAGGGCGGGTCGCTGACCATCATCGCGACCGCGCTCATCGACACCGGTTCGAAAATGGACGAGGTGATCTTCGAAGAGTTCAAGGGGACCGGCAATTCCGAACTCGTGCTCGACCGGAAGGTGGCTGACAAGCGCACTTATCCCGCGATCGACATCGCAAAATCTGGGACGCGCAAGGAAGAATTGCTGGTGCCTAAGAACGAGCTGCAGAAGGTCTATGTGCTGCGCCGCATCCTCAACCCGATGGGCACGTCCGACGCGATCGACTTCCTGCTCGATAAGCTCAGACAGACCAAGTCGAACGAGGCGTTCTTCGATTCGATGAACACCTGATCGCTGCTCATTTGAATTGCGTGGGAACGGCCGCCGGCGGATAATTCCGCGCGGAGGCCCGAATGGAAATCATCGATGTCTGGGCGCAATTGCCGACCGCGCGGTTCTGGCGCGAGAAATGGCTTGCGAGCCTGATGCGCTGGAGCCGCGAGGAAACGCCGAGCGAGGCGGTTCCGCCCGCAGCGCTCATCGCCGCGATGGATGAGGCCGGCGTTGCGCTGTCGCTGATCTCTGGCTGGTCGTCGCCCAAGGGCGATCTCATTTCCAATGACGAGGTCGAGGCGGCGATTGATGCGGCGCCGACGCGCTTCAAAGGCCTTATCGGCGCCGATATTTCAGACCCGATGGCGGCGGTGCGGGAAATCCGCCGCCGCGCCAAAACCGAGAAATTCGTCGGCGTGCGGATCGTTCCCTGGCTGTGGGATCTGCCGCCGAACGACCGCCGCTATTATCCGGTCTACGCCGCCTGCGTTGACGAAGGGCTCCCGTTCTGCACGCAGATCGGCCACACGGGCCCCTTGAAGAGCTCCGAGACCGGACGATTGATCCCCTATCTTGAAGACGTGATGATCGAATTTCCCGAGCTTGTCGTCGTCGGCGGCCATGTTGGCTTCCCGTGGATCAACGAGGTCGCGTCGATGATCCGAAAGTTCCCGAATTTCTACGTCGACACCAGCGCCTATGCGCTGCATCGCCTGCCTGAGGATTTCATCAAGTTGATGAAGGGCGAGGGGCGGGAGCGTGTCCTGTTCGGGACGAATTTCCCGATGCTGTCCGCAAAGCGCTGCCTTGAAAAACTCGATGCCCTCGGCCTCGATGCGGCGGGGAAAGCAGCGTTCCTGAGCGGGAATGCGAAGCGGGTGTTTGGGGTCTAATCGCGCCTGATGCTTGGCGTCCAACGTATCGATGTCTTTGTCATCGGGAGTGCCGGCAAGTAAGTTCGAGCACCCCTTTTGTAGAACGAACTGCCGCATCCGACAGCATATCCATGCCGAACTCAGCCTCGAAGGCTCTGCCTTCAAGGTGAAGGACGAAACACTTCACTCACATCAGGCCGATCGTAAGCCCTGGATCCGCGGCGATAGTGCTCGAAGAATGGCAATGAGGATGAAAATGTGAGGCGACATTACGTGTAAGGCATGTTTGGAAATAATACGAGGGCCGACCCTTGTTGAGGAGGCGTCAGCTCGCCTGCGTTTTTTTGAGAACGGCGATCCGCGAGGCCGAGGGCGGCGAGCGTTGAGGCCCAGGCGATCTGGGTGCGGAGCGCCAACAGGCTTTTCTATTGTTGCGCCGGCGCCGTCGGCGGGCTGGTGAATTCCGCCTCGATTTCGAACGCGACCTCGTCGCCGACGCCGACTGGCGCCTCCGCCGTCGGAATGCCGATGAGGACGCCGAACGCTGAGCGCTTCAGCGACCCCTTCGCCGAAAAGCCGATGCGCGCATTCGGGTTATAGGGCGGAAAGCCGGCATAGCCGCCGTTGAAAACCGCGTCGAGTTCGACGGGGGCGGTGACGCCGCGAAATTCAAGTTCGCCCGCGACGCGCGCCGCGTTCGGCGCGGTCATCGAAATGCTGACGGAGCGGAAGGTCATTTCCGGGAATTCGACCGCGTTGAGCCAGGCCGCGCTCTTTAGTTCGTCGAGGAAGCCTTCCGGCGGCGCCGGAATGTCCAGCGAGCCGACATCGATGGTCGCGGTGACGCTCATGTTTTCCGGCTGCAGCGGATCAAACGTCAGCGTCGCGTCGAAATCGTCAAATGCGCCCGTGTAGGTCGAGTAGCCGATGTGATCGACCTTGAAGACAAGGCTCGCATGGCTCTTGTCGAGGCGATAGGCGCCCGCCGGCGCGTCAGTCGGCGCCGGCGCCTCGGGGCTCGTCGGTTCTTCGCGGGCGCAGGCGGCAAGAAGCAGGGCGGTTGTAAGGAGAATTCGGGTTTTGGCCATGCGGCGGTTGTCCTTCCTATGACCTGTCGATCCCGCAGACGCCCGCGACAGCGCCCTTGCCGGCCTGATTGAGCGCCCTTTGCGCCTCGAGCGGCCTGTCGGTCGCGATGAGGTCGACGCCCATGCCGGCAAGCGTCGCATAATAGGCGTCATCGCCTGATGCGGCGATTTCGGCGTCGATCGACTGGCTGCGGCCGAGCGTGCCGAAAATGACCTCCACATCCTGGCCGTTGAGAGTTGAATACAAGCGAGGGTCGGGGGCCTCGACCCCGGTGAAGGCGATCAGCCGGTCGGAAGGAACGCCGGCGGCGATGGCGCGATTGAGGTCCGACTGCGTGGAAACGGAAAGCGAGATCATCATTTCCGGCGCAAGGCGATGCAATTTCTCCGCCTGCGCCGGCGTATAGGCGATGAGGATGACGCGATCCTCCGCCTGCTGACGGGTGACTTCCGCGATGACGTCTTCGTATCGCGTGGTGCGCTTGAAGTCGATTGCAAGAATTGTCCGGGCTCTTGACCAGGCGAGCGTGTCGGCAAAACGGCTCGGGTGAAACGTCGTCCGGGCGCCGTCATTGTCGACCAGCGCGAGACTGCCGATGATCCCCCAACCTGCCGAATCCGCGGCGCCTTCGCCCGTCGTCGTGCGGTCGAGCGTGTCGTCATGCATCAAATAGAGAACGCCGTCCGCCGAGGTCGCGACGTCGATTTCGAGGATCGCAGGAACCTCCGCCAGCGTCCGCTCCAGCGTTTCGAGCGCATTTTCGGGAAAACCGGGCCGAGGCCCGCCGCGATGGGCGTCAACCAGCGTGATGCCTTGCGCCTCGAGACACTCGAAGAAGCTGTTGAGGTCGCCAGCGGGCGCAATCGACCAACCTGCACGGGCCGATTCGAACGCGCTTGGCGCCGCAACCTTTCCCGCATCACAGGCGACGAGAACGAGAAGGCTCGCCGCCGTCAAATACCTCGTCATTCGTTTGCCGGCGCGGCGCATTTTGGTCATGGCGTGAGGATGATGGCGCCGATGGTCCGGCCGCCTTCCAGCAGGCGGTGCGCGTCGGCGGCCCTCTCAAGCGGCAAGCGGGCGGCGATGGTCGGCTTCAGGACGCCGTCCGCGATCAGGCTGAAGACAGCTCTCGCCATCGCGGGCAGGCGATCGGGCGTTGCGTAATGAAAGAGAGAAGGCCGCGCAAGGCTAAGCGAGCCGCGCCTGGTCAGCTCCAGCGGCGCGATCGGCGGAACAGGGCCGGAAGCGTTGCCATAGCTTACCATCATGCCGCGCAGGGCGAGGCTGTCGAGTGAGGAATCGAACGTCGCGGCGCCGACCGAGTCGTAGACAACATCGACGCCGCGCCCGCCGGTCAAGGCCCTGACCGCGCCCGCTGTGTCGGAGATGACGCTGCGGTCGATGATGTCCGCAGCGCCATTCGCTTTTGCGGCGGCGACTTTCTCCGCGCCGCCGACGACCGCGATGACCCTGGCGCCGAGATGCGTCGCCCATTGCGTCAGCAATGAGCCGACGCCGCCGGCGGCCGCCGTCACCAGCGCTGTTTGGTCGGAAGCGAGCGGGAATACCTGCCGCAGCAGCATCTCGGCGGTCAGCCCCTTCAAAAAGCCCGCGGCGGCGACATCGTCGGATACTCCTGGCGGGATCAGCGCCGCCCGACCGGCGTCGACGAGTGTTTCCTCGGCATAGGCGCCGGCGCCTGAGAGATAGGCGACGCGGTCGCCCTTATTGAAGCGCGCGCCGGCGGCTTCCTCGACAATGCCGGCGCCTTCCTGGCCGAGGACGGCGGGGACGCTGATCGGATAGAGGCCCTTGCGCTGGTAGATGTCGATGAAATTGACGCCAATCGCATTGTTCCGTACCCGGATGGAGCCGGGAGCGAGCGGCGGACGCGTCGCCTGACGCGACGCGAAATGTTCCGGCCCGCCGACGGCGCTGAGGACGATCTCGCGGAAGGTCATCGCGCGATCGCCTCGATTTCGACGCGCGCGCCAAGGGGAAGGGCGGCGACGCCGACGCAAGTGCGCGCGGGGTAGGGGCGTTCGAACGCCTTGGCGTAGGCGGAATTCATGGCGGCGTAATCATCCATATGAGCGAGGT
>JBGSNB010000423.1:0-1935 GCA_041739835.1 Parvularculaceae bacterium
GGCATCGGGCCGGAACATCTCGACGCCTTCGACCGGGCGGTCGCCGGAGCCGAAGGCGGCGTTCTGGCTTATTGCCGGTCGGGCACGCGCTCGACGGTGCTGCGGGCGATGGCCAACGCCAGGGCCGGCGAACCGGTCGATCGGATCATCGATGAAGCGGCGGAGGCCGGGTTCAATATTGCGGGCCAGCGCCGGACGCTCGAAGCGCTCAGCCTCGCCTAATAGTGAACGATGATGCGGGCGCTGGCGGCGGCGGCGGGGATGACGATCGTTTCGGTCAGGGTGACGCCGCAGGTCAGCGCCGCCACATCGCGTCCGGCGCTGTCGGTCTGGCGCGTCTCCTGCCCTTCGCCGCAATCGAGAAAGCTGCCGCGTTCCTTCTCGACGACATAGAGCCAGTGCGGCGGCGCCATCACATAGGCCTGATCGGTGATCCCGCCATGGCTTTCGCCGAGCGCGAGGCCGCCGGCGCTGCGTTCGGCGGCGTGCGCAGGCGCCAATCCCGCAAGGCCGAGAAGAACGGCCAGGACGGCGGCGTTAACAGAGTGTTTACGACTGGCACACATAGCCGGGCCGTCGCAAAGCCCGGACCGGCGCGCCCTTCGGCTCGTCGCAGGCGCTGATCGCGCAGACTTTATTTCCTTGTCAGGACCGTTAAAGCCATGTTGAACGGCGCTGACGGCGGGCGTCAGGGTTAATCGGGCGACAGGCCTTTCATGGCGTTCTTTTCCGAATTCGAATTCACCGGCGGCGGCATCCTCGCCAAGGAGACCGGCGCGCAGATCCGCTGGAGCCCGGCATTCGCCCGCGACGCCGTCCGCATCGCCTCCTTCATCGGCCTTGTGCAGGGCGTGCGGGCCGCGCGCGTCGTCAAGGGCCGCGAACCGCGCGCGCGCATTTCATTCTTTCCGAAAAAGCCGCGCTCCTATTACGCGATCTGGCCGGTCTGCCAGCTCGCCGACGTGAAAATCGTCGACGACCCGGCGGACGCCGACCTGCATTTCTTTTTCGAGGACCGCGAATTCCGGACTGCGCCCTTGCGCGCGCCGTCGAACAAGCCGGCCTTCAATGTCGGCTGCCACGACATCCGGAAAAGCGTCGTCAGCCGCGTCTTCGAGGAGACTTTCGGCTATTCGCTGGCGATCGACCCGAAAACCCACAAGGGACTTGCGGTCGAGAAATCGGAGCTGAACGGCAAGCATGACGGGCGCATCGTCTCCTGCCCGATCGCCGAACCGCGCAGCGACCGCGTCTATCAGCGCCTTGTCGACAACACCTTCGACGGCCGCGAATTCATCGACATCCGCACGCCCGTCGTCGGCGGCAAGGCGCCTTTCGTTTACCTCAAGCGCCGCACGCGCGACCTTAGATTTTCAAACGACAATCATCGCGTCGATCTCGTCGCCGCCGACGCCATGCTGTCGCGCGAGGAGCAGGCGCAGATCGCCGCTTACACGCAGGCGATGGCGCTCGATTTCGGCGGGCTCGACGTGCTGCGCGATCGGGAAGACGGACGCATTTACATCGTCGACGCCAACAAGACCGACATGGGACCGCCTTCGGCGCTGTCGAGCGAGGACAAGCTGAAAGCGATGCGCGGCCTCGCCGACGCCTTTGCGGGGCTCGTCGATGCGCGGCTGAAGGCCTGATCGTTGGCCGCGATCCCCTTCGTCAAGGATATTTCATTCGAATATGGACGCGCGGACCGGCTCTCGCCGCTGATCCGGCGCGTCATCTGCAACAATCCGGGCCCGTTCACTTATACAGGCAGCGGGACCTATATCATTGGGCGCGACTCGGGGCCGCTCGCGGTGATCGATCCCGGCCCCGCAAACGACGCGCATCTCGACGCGCTCGTTGCGGCGATCGGCGGCGCCCCGATTTCCGACATCCTCATCACCCACACCCACAGCGACCATTGCGGCGGCGCGAGGG
>JBGSNB010000521.1:0-1520 GCA_041739835.1 Parvularculaceae bacterium
CTGCAGGCGCGTCGTGATCGCGCGAGCCCTGGCGTCGAGGTCGCGGATTTCCTTCGACCGCGCGGCAAGGCCCCGGCGCGCGAGGCCGGCGTCGAAGCGGGCGGGGTTTTCCCGGATGTCTTTCAGATCATGCATGGGCCGGACGTATAGTCGGAGTTCCGGGGCGCGCAAATCCGGGCGCCCCTTTCGGCTTCGCCTTTCCCTGGTTTTTTGAGCAACCGCGCCGGGCGCAGCCGCAAAAGGCGCCCTTTCGGCGCGCCGGAAGGGCGCCATTTTTTCCTGCGTGTTGGGTCAGCGGCGGCACTCGACACCTCTTCAAAAACCGGCGCGCGCCGACTTTGCGACGCTCGCCCTGACACAAAGACGAAATAGAGGGGGCCGGTGTGACAGGAATCGAAAAATAAATTTTTCGCCGCAAGGGCCCCCGCAGGCGGCCTCGCCCACGGAGGGGGAGGCGCGCGCCGCGCGTTCAGGCGGTCGCGGCCGCCGCCGCTTTCTTTTCCGCCATGCGCACAGAGATCACCGAGACTTCATAGAGCGCGACGATGCAAAGGCCGAGCACGATCTGGCTGAACGGGTCCGGGGGCGTCAGGAAGGCGGCGACGATGAAGATGCCGACAATCGCGAAACGGCGATAATCGACCAGCATCTTCGCATTGACGATGCCGGCGCGCGCCAGCAGCGTCAGGAACACCGGCAGCTGAAATGCGAATCCGAAGGCGAGGATCAAGGTCGTGATGAGCGACAGATAATCGCCGACGCGCGTCAGCAATTCGAAATTCGCCTGCCCTGCGCCCGCCGCCTCAGCCTCGAAGCCGACCGCAAATTGCATGATGAACGGCATCATCACGAAATAGACGAGGCAGCCGCCGAGCGAGAACAGCACCGGCATCGCGATCAGGAACGGCGTCGCCGCCTGTTTCTCGCGCTTGTAGAGGCCGGGCGCGATGAAGCGATAGGCCTGCCACGCGATCACCGGGAAGGCAACGACGATCGCCGCGAACACCGACAGGCGAACGCGCGTGAAAAAGAATTCGAGCGGCGCGAAATACAGCGTCGGGTCCTTGCCGGCGTCGGTCTTGCCGACCGCCTCGACAAACGGAACGATCAGCACATTGAAGATCTGTTCCGAGAAGAAAAAGCAGATGACGAAGGCGACGGCGATCGCCCCGATCGAGACGATCAGCCGGTTGCGCAATTCCGTCAGATGCTCGATCAGCGGCGCCGCCGAGGAGGCGACTTCATCCTCCTCGGGCGCGGCGGCGTCCTGCTTTGCCGGGACGCTCACTCGGCGCGGCCTTGCGCCGGCGCGCTCGCTTCGGTCTTGATGTCGGCGGCTTCCTCGCGGAGGGCGGCCTCGACCGGGCGCACCGCGTCATCGACCGCGCGCTTGGCGTCGGCGAAGACATTGTTGCGTTTCAGCGCGTCGAGCTCGCGGCGCATGTCTTCCATCTCGCTTTCGCGCGCCATCTGGCTGAAGGCGGCGGAGAATTCGGCGGCCATGCGGCGCGCCTGCGCGG
>JBGSNB010000565.1:0-3412 GCA_041739835.1 Parvularculaceae bacterium
TTGCAGCAAGCCGGCTGGCGGCGGCGGGATCCTGGCGAGGGCGGTCGATTTCGCCGGCTGTTTTCTTGACCTCGCCGGCGCCGGCGGCGACAGTGCGGGTGGAGAGAAGCTTTGCGGGTTGTGGCGATGGGGAAGCCGTTAAGCGGCGGCCATTGGCGGGCGATTGCGGCGATTTTGACGCTGGCAATGGGCGCGCCTGCGGCCGCATCGACGCCTTGCGCCCTTGATCCGGCGACCGACGGGCCGTGGTTTCCATCGGTCGTCGCCTTTGAACATTTCGACAGCGGTCGGACCCATGCGTTCCGCTGCGCAAGTTTTGGCGGGACGCTCGAGGGGAAAAACGTCGTCGTCGCCGAAAAGATCGCCGGGAACGCGCTGACGCCCTACAATCTCGTCATCGGCGCCGGCGGCGCGCGCTTTGTCTATGGCGGAGCCTATGGCGACTTTCCTGGCGCGCCTGGGAGTTTTGTCGCGCGCCTTGGGCCTGGCGGCGACGAGATCTGGCGCCGCCAGCTCTTTGACGCCCGTGCCGCGCCGGCGCGCTGGAATTATCCGGGCGTCGTCGGCTTGCATGCGAACGGCATGCTCTATGCAGCGTATACGGACAAACTGGCGAAAATCGATCCGCGCGACGGCGCCGTTCTGGGGACGACGGCGTTGCCGGTCGGCGGAAGCATCGAAGACGCCGCCGTAAACGGCTTCAACGCCTTTGCCGACGGCCGCTTTGTGCTGAAATCGGTGCACCGCGCAGAGGGCTGCGACCTTCAGGGGTTTTCAGCCTTCATGAAATGCGAGGGCGCGCGCGATGTCCCCCCGTCAATGGTTTCCGTCGTCGATCCCGACACGATGGCGGTTCTGGCGTCGGTGCAGGCGCCGGAACATATCGGCGGCCGCCTGACGACCGCGCGCATCGACGGCGTCGACCGGCTGTATCTTGTCGGTGCGCGCAATCTCTATCGTTATAATTGGGACGGCGCTTCGCTGACGCATGACGAGGCGTGGGGTCCGGTCCGCTACATCTTGCCGGGCCAGTCGCCGGCCCCTGCGGCCGCGGTGCTCGGCGACTGGATTGTTCTGCAGACGAATGCGATCCCCGCCAAGACGCCGATGAGCATCGTCGCTGTGAACCAGCGCGACGGTCGGCTGGTGCGTCTCGAGCCCTGGGAGAATGTGCCGCCGTGGAATTACACATTCGGCTCGAAGTCATTCCTGCCGGCGATGCTGAGCGTCGACCCTGACAACAGCCGGATTTATATCATGGATGGCGGCTACGGCCTGGCTGCCGCCTACGCCTTCAATCAGACGACCGGCAAAATGCGCCCGCTATGGCTGAAAAAGCAGCGCACGATGAATTTCTCGACGCTGATCGGACCAAAAGACGCGCGCGTCCTGGCGGCGACGGACATTCGCGGCCTGTGTCTTTTCATGCGCTGCCTGCGCGACCACGACAAGGAAGAGGTCGTTTTCCGCAACGCCGAAACCGGCGAGGAAATTGCGCGCTCGGAAAAACTGCCGAAAATGACGCCCGGCGCCCTGGTGACGCCCGGCGCGGACGGCGAGCTTTATTATCTCGGCCTCGCCGGCGACATCTACAAGATCACGGTTACGGCGAAAGAGTGATCAGGCCTTGTCGGCCTTGCGCATCTTCTCTCGCAGGAAGTCGATCGGCTTGAGGCCGGTGCGGGTCTCGTAATGCCAGTAGGTCCAGCCATTGCAGGCCTCGGCCATCTGCACATGCGCGCCGATCTTGTGAATCGACCCTTCGACGGCGCCGTCCGGACCGTTGACCGCGATCGAGCCGTCGGCGCGCACGCGCGCCGCATGTTTCTTTTTCGGCGCGTAGAGCGTCGCGCCGGGTTTCAACAGGCCTTTCTCGACGATCGACCCGAAGGGAACCCGCGCGGCGGCGCGCTTTGACGGCGTGACGGACAGCGCGTCGGCGTCAACGGCATTGACCGCGGCGATGCGTTTGGCCGCCGCCGCAATATAGTCCTTGTCACGGTCGATGCCGATGAAATGACGCCTGAGCATTTTGGCGACCGCGCCGGTCGTCCCCGATCCGAAAAACGGATCGACAACGATGTCGCCGGGATTGGTCGTCGCCAGCAGGATGCGATAGAGCAGCGCCTCCGGCTTTTGCGTCGGATGGACTTTAGCGCCCGTCGCGCCTTTCAGGCGTTCGTTGCCGGTGCAGATCGGCAATAGCCAGTCGGACCGCATTTGCAGATCGTCATTGGCGGTCTTCAAGGCCGAATAATTGAAGGTTGGGCGCGAGTCCTTCGATTTCGACGCCCAGATTAGCGTCTCATGCGCATTGGCAAAGCGCGTGCCGCGGAAATTCGGCATCGGATTCGATTTGACCCAGACGACATCGTTCAAAAGCCAGAAGCCGAGATCCTGCAACGCCGCGCCGACGCGAAAAATATTGTGATAGGAGCCGATCACCCAGATCGCCCCGTCCGGCTTCAGCACGCGCCGCGCCTCGGCGAGCCAGTCGCGCGTGAAACGGTCGTAGTCGCCAAAGGAGTCGAAACGATCCCACTCGTCATCGACGCCGTCGACGCGGCTGTTGTCCGGGCGCGTCAGCGCGCCGCCAAGCTGCAGATTGTAGGGCGGATCGGCGAAAACGAGATCGGCGAAATCATCGGGTAATGACCTGAGAACCGCGATCGAATCGCCGGCGATGATCTTGTCGAGATGGTCTTGCGGATTGCGCGGCGGCGCCGAAACCGATTTCGCGCCGACCGCCTTCAACGTCGCGGCGCGCGCCTTTTCTGTTTTCGAGTGCGACATTCGTCCGCCTCCCCATGAAGGCGCGGAGAATGAGTCAGCCTCGAGTCGGCGTCAACAAAAATCCTTTGGAGTCAATTGCTTAACGAAGGTTACCGAATTGTTGACAGGAACGGCGTCGAGGATTCCTCATACAACATGTTGTGGATCGGCGAGAAGGATCGCCGATGATGTGGGGTGACGCCGAAGCGGTTGAGCGCATCGCGATGCGCCGGCGCCGCGTAGCCCTTGTTCGAGTGCCAGCAATAATTCGGATAATCGCGCGCAAGCTCGAGCATCATGCGGTCGCGGGTCGTCTTCGCGATGATCGAAGCCGCCGCGATCGACATCGACTTCAGATCGCCTTTGACGACCGTGTAAGCAGGACAGCGCAGCTTCGGCTTGATATTGCCGTCGACGATCGCGATCGCCGGCGCGACCGGCAAATTCGCGACCGCGCGCGCCATCGCGAGCAGCGACGCGCGCAAGATGTTCATGGTGTCGATTTCCTCGACGCTCGCAACGCCGACGCCGATCCGCGCCGTCTTCCAGAGGCACGCGGCAAGCTCCCGCCGCCGCTTTTCGGTCAGCGTCTTGGAATCGCGCAGGCCCTCGGGCGCCGTCTCACGGCAGAGGATCACCG
>JBGSNB010000298.1:0-1714 GCA_041739835.1 Parvularculaceae bacterium
GCGCGCGCGCCGCCTCGGTCAGATAGCGCCAGGCGGTGCCGGCCGCGACATTCGCGATCGCCGTCGACGCCAGGGTGGTGACGAAAAGCGCCGGCGCCAATATCGCGATCGACGGATTGTCGGGACTGAAAATCCGCTTCAGTTCGTCGAGGATCGGGATGACCGCCGCCCGCGCTACGGCTTGATCGTCGCCCGCTTCGACGATTTTCGCGAAGAGCGGGAAGAGATCGCCGCCGATCAGCGCGGCGATGGCGACCGCGAAAGGCCCGATGACAAGGCCGGTCAGAAGCCAAAAGCCGAGCAGCCGCGCCACCTGTCCGCCGGTCGTGCGCCAGGCGACGTCAAAGCCTATGCGCCGCGTCGCGATCGACGCCGGATAGAGCACGCAAAGCCGCAGCTGGAACCAGAATGTCACAGCATTGACGAGAAGATCGGCAATGCCGGCGGCGGCGTCGCCGGCCTGCGGACCGACCAGCCTGAACAGCAGCACAATCACTGATGACGCGAGCCCGCCGACGAGACCGATGACGAACACCATGAGGGTCAAGAGAACATAGGCGGCGAGCACGCGCAGTTCGTCGCCGCCATAGCGGAAGTAAAACGGCAGCCGGCTCTCCTCGCCGCGAATGAGATGCGTGAGGCTTGCCACCGTCATCATCGGCATGACGATCGCGGAGCCGACCATCAAGACGCCGCCCCATTTGGCGAAATCGCCGAGCAGCGCGACCGCTTCCGCCGGGTCCGGATTGTCGCCAAGCGCGATCATCGACGACAGGGCGCCCAGCATCGGCGCGAGGGCGTAGAATTGCAGCACGGTCAACAGCAGGGTCGGCAGCCACAGCGCCTTCACCAGATCGACCGCGTGACGCGCCAGATAAGCGAGCGTTGCGCTGAAGGCCTTGATCACCGGAAATTTCATTGGGACGCTCCTCCCCCGCGGCGGCGGGCGGCGCCCGGCTGGCGGCAGCTTAGCCTGATTGCCGCGCCTTTCCAGACACGCGATGGCGATCGACGGCGCAGACGGAATGCCGGAATTGGGCGCCCTCTTGCCGCTTCCGTCTCTCCGGTTTTTTGACCATCCGCGCCGGGCGCAGCCGCAAAAGGCGCCCCTTTGGCTCGCCGGAAAGGCGGCGCTTTTTGTTGCGTATGGGGTGAACGGCCTCACTCAACACCTCTTCAAACAACGGCGCGCCGCCCTCGCGACGCTTGCCCTGACGCAAAGACGAAACAGCAGGGGCAAGTGTGACAGGATCGGCAAAATAAATTTTGCGCGTCCGGCGCAAGCGCCCCTCCGTCGGCTTTGCCGACAGCTCCCCCGCTGCGCAGCGGCCTTACGCCGCCGGACGGCGGGCGATATCGAGCGCGAGGGCCTGGGCGGTCCTGATCCCGTCGATCGCCGCCGAATAAATGCCGCCGGCATAGCCTGCGCCCTCGCCCGCCGGGTAAAGGCCGGCGACGTCGCGGCTTTGATGATCCGCCCGCCGCGTCATCCGCACCGGGCTTGACGTTCGGGTCTCGACGCCGGTCATCACCGCGTCGTCCATGTCATAGCCCCGGATCTGACGGCCGAAGACCGGCAGCGCCTCGCGGATCGCCGCGACCGCCCAGTCCGGCAGACACAGCGAAAGGTCGGTCGGCGTCACGCCCGGCCGGTAGGATGGCGCCGCCGAGCGAAGCTCCGTCGACGGAATATTCTTCAGGAAGTCGCCGACAA
>JBGSNB010000605.1:0-1916 GCA_041739835.1 Parvularculaceae bacterium
GCTCGCCGGCGCGTCGCTCGACCGACTCGCGGCAAGCGGCGATCTCCATGACCAGGCGGCCTTTGCGCGCCTCGCGCGTCATGTCATCCGCGACCTCAAGCTCGACGACGAACCCGGCGAGGACGAGGGCGACGATCAGGCGACGGGCGATGACGAGGAGCAGTCGTGCGAAGATCAGTCGGCGGACAATGAAGACGACGGCGCCGCCGACGCCGACGACGACCAGTCCGGCGACGACGGCGAAGCGCCGGACTCCGATGCGGAAATGTCGGACCAGGATTTCGAACAGACCGAGGACGACGCCGACGGCGCAGTTGAAAACGCCCGCATCTCCTCGATGCGCGCCAAATTCGACGGCGACAGCGGATCGCGCTACCATGCGTTCACGGCGGAATTCGACGAGATCGCCGAGGCGTCGGAGCTCTGCGACAGCGAGGAATTGCAGCGCCTGCGCCGCACGCTCGACCGCCAGCTCGAGAATTTGCACGCGGTCGTCTCGCGGCTCGCCAACAAGCTGCAGCGCCGGCTGATGGCGCAGCAAAATCGCAGCTGGCTCTTCGATCTCGACGAAGGCGTCCTCGATGCCGCGCGCCTCGCCCGCGTCGTCGTCGATCCGATGCAGCCCTTGTCGTTCAAGCGCGAGCGCGAACTTGAATTCCGCGATACGGTGGTGACGCTGCTGATCGACAATTCCGGCTCGATGCGCGGGCGGCCGATCTCGATCGCCGCGATCTGCGCCGACATCCTCGCGCGGACGCTTGAACGCTGCGGCGTCAAGGTCGAGATTCTCGGCTTCACCACCAAGGCGTGGAAAGGCGGGCAGGCGCGCGAGAAATGGGTGGCGGCGGGGCGCCCGCCCAATCCCGGGCGCCTGAACGATCTGCGCCACATCGTCTACAAGTCCGCCGACACGCCGTGGCGCCGCGCGCGCTCGGCGCTCGGCCTGATGATGAAGGAAGGGCTCCTGAAGGAGAATATCGACGGCGAGGCGCTGGTCTGGGCGCATTCGCGCCTTGTCGGCCGGGCGGAGGCGCGGCGCATCCTGATGGTGATTTCCGACGGCGCGCCGGTCGACGACACCACTTCGTCGGCGAATGGCGGCGCCTATCTCGAACGGCACCTGCGCGAGGTGATCGCAGAGATTGAAAGCCGCTCGCCGGTCGAGCTGATCGCCATCGGCATCGGCCATGACGTGACGCGCTATTATCGCCGCGCGGTGACGATCGTCGATGTGGAACAGCTCGCCGGCGTCATGGTCGACAAGCTTGCGGAGCTCTTCGAGGAAACCGGCGACCGCGAACGCTCCGGCCGCTCGGCGCGCGCCGCAGCGCTGGTGTTGTGAGCGGCGGCGAAATCATGCGTGAGGCGTCCGGCGAAAAGACCGTCATCCGTCGCGCGTCCCTTGCCGATCTCGAAACCCTGCGGCGGTTCGAGCAGGGGATCATCGCGGCCGAACGGCCTTACGACCCAACCATCCGGCAGGGCGACGTTCAATATTACGATATCGGCGCGCTGATCGTCTCGCCTGACGCCTATGTCGCCCTCGCCGAGCGCGGCGGCGCGGCGGTCGGCTGCGGATTTGCGAGGAAATCGCCGTCGCGGTCATGCGAGGAGCCGCCGTTTCACGCTTATGTCGGCCTGATGTTCGTCGCGCCCGAGCACCGCGGCGGCGGCGTTAGCGCCGCGCTCCTCGCCGCGCTCAAGGACTGGGCGCGGGCGACAGGCCTCTTCGAAATTCGCCTCGAGGTTTATCCCGGCAACGCGCCGGCGATGCGCGCCTATCGAAAGTCCGGCTTTGAACCGCATATGCTGGAAATGCGCCTGCGGCTGGAATAACGCCGCCGCGCCTTGAACACGCCCGCGACGCATGGAATGACCGTCATCCATGGGCATATCGAAACCGCTCGCCTTCCCGG
>JBGSNB010000606.1:0-3466 GCA_041739835.1 Parvularculaceae bacterium
ATTGATCTGGCTGGCGATGACGCGCTCGACCGGCAGCGCCCATTCGCGGCCGGACGACATCCGGTATCTGACCGCCAGCGACGCCAGAAATACGCCCCAGACGATCGCCACCAGCCAGGGATCGGCGCCCGGACGCAGCGCGACAATCGCAATGCCGATGCCGGCGGAGATCATCGCCGACCACAGAAAGTCGCGCGCGCGCACATTGGCGGCGGTCTTGCGGATCAGCGCGGCGAGATCTTCCTGCATTATGGCGCCGGCGGTCCCGCCGCTTCGGCGGCGATCCAGCGGTCGATCTTCGCCTCGACCAGCGAGAGCGGCAGCGCGCCGTCGCCGAGCAGCGCATCGTGGAAGCGCCTGAGATCGAATTTCGCGCCAAGCTGTTTTTGCGCCCTCGCCCGCAATTCCGAGAACTTCAACTGCCCGATCTTGTAGGCGAGCGCTTGTCCCGGCCACGCGATATAACGATCAACCTCGGCGGCGATGTTGTGCTCCGACAACGCCGTATTGTCCTTCATGAAGTCGATCGCCTGCTGGCGAGACCAGCCCTTCGCATGCATGCCCGTATCGACGACAAGGCGGCAGGCGCGCCACATTTCATAGGAAAGCCGTCCGAAATTCGAATAGGGGTCCTGATAGAATCCGACGTCGAGGCCAAGGCTCTCGGCGTAGAGCCCCCAGCCTTCGACAAAGGCGGTGAAGCCGCCGAACTTGCGGAAGTCCGGCAGGTCGAGCTGCTGCGCCAGCGCGATCTGGAAATGATGGCCCGGGACCGCCTCGTGCAGCGTCAGCGCCTCAATCTCATAAAGCGGGCGCGTGCCCAGTTTCGAGGTGTTGACGCGGTAGACGCCGGCGCGGCTGCCGTCGCCGGCGGGGCGCTCGTAATAGGCGGTCGTCGTGCCCTCCGCGATGTCGGCGGGAATCTCCTTCAGCGTATAGGGCATGCGCGGCAGGCGCGTGAAAAGTCTGGGGAGTTCGCCGTCGATCTTCTTGGCGACCAGCGAGTTCTTCTCCATCAGCTCTTCCGGCGTCGTTGCGTAAAAACGCGGATCAGTCCGGAGGAATTCCTGGAACGCCTTGAAGTCGCCGTCAAAATCCGTCGCCTTGATCGTCGCCGCCATCTCCTTGCGGATGCGCGCAACCTCGGCAAGGCCGAGCGCATGGATGTCGTCCGGCGTCTTGTCGGTGGTGGTGAAGAGCCGCGCGCGGTAAGCATAATAGTCGGCGCCGTCCGGCAGCGCCGAGGCGCCGATTTCCTTGCGGCAGGCGGGCTTGTAGGTTCCCTCGTAGAAATCCGCGAATTTCGCGATCGCCGGAATGACGCGCTTGGCGACGGATGTCTCCGCCGCGGATTTCAGCTTTTTCCAGTCGCGAGCCGAAATTGTCGCGGGCTGCGCCGCGAAGGGCTTCATCAGCGCGCTGTCCGCCGCCTTGTCGACGACGTGAAAGCGGATGGTCTTCTCATAGCCCTCCATCGCCTCGCAAGGCTGCGTCCATCCGGCGTCAACGCCGGCGCTGAGGCGCGCGATCATCGCGTCCATATAGGCCGGCGCCGCCTCGAGGCGCGCCGCATAGCTTTCGTAATCGGCCTTGGTGAAGAACGGCAGATCGTCCGGCAGGCCGGTGATGAAAGTGTGCGGGCCGGAGCGATTGGTGATCGCCATATATTTGCCGCCGAAGGCCGCGCCGTCGATGTCGCCTTTCAGATCGAGCGCCAGAAGTTCGAGATTGAGCGCCTCCTCGGCGGAAAGCGCCGACCGGTCGAGCGCGTCGAGGCGGCGCAGGAATTCGCGCTCCGCCGCGATGCCGGCGTCGAAGGCCGCCAGCGACGGGTCGCCGAGACGGTCGTCATGATCGCGCACGCCGAGCGTCGTCGCAAAGGTCGGGCTCTGTTCGAGGGTCCATGACCAATGATCGCGGATGACCTGATCGAGGCTGTCGCGCTCGCCGTCGCCGGCGAAGGCGGCGCCGATCGACAGGAGGGCAGTCGCCGCCGCGGCCGTCAGGAATTTCATCGCTCATCCTCCCGGTTTGTCATTATGCGTGTGTCCGCTCGCCCCACAGATCGTATTCGTCGGCGCCGGTGATGCGCACGCGGATCATGTCGCCGGCGGCGAGCGCCGTCTCGTCTTCCAGAATGACGGCGCCGTCGATTTCGGGCGCATCGGCATAGGAGCGGCCGACTGCGCCGTCGGCGTCGACTTCATCGATGAGGACGTCCAGCTCGCGGCCGATCCAGCCCTCAAGAATTTTCTCCGAGATCTTCTGCTGCGCTGCCATGAAGCGGTGATAGCGTTCTTCCTTCACCTGTTCGGGCACGGCGCCCGGCAGATCATTGGCCCTGGCGCCCTTCACCGGCTCGAATTTGAAGCAGCCGACGCGGTTGAGGCGCGCTTCGCCGAGCCAGTCGAGAAGCATCTGGAAATCTTCCTCGGTCTCGCCCGGAAAGCCGACGATGAAGGTCGACCGCAAGACGAGATCGGGCGCGATCGTCCGCCAGCGGCGGATCTGGTCGAGGGTTTGTTCCTGATGGGCGGGGCGGCGCATCGCCTTCAGCACCGTCGGGCTCGCATGCTGGAACGGAATGTCGAGATAGGGAAGAACGCGCCCCTCGGCCATCAGCGGGATGATCTCGTCAACATGCGGATAGGGATAGACATAATGAAGCCGCGTCCACGCGCCGAGCGAACCGAGCCCGCGGACGAGATCGAAGAATTGCGTCTTGTAATCCTCGCCGCGCCAGGGATAGGCGGCGTATTTCAGATCGAGGCCGTAGGCGGAAGTATCCTGCGAGATGACGAGGAGTTCCTTGACGCCGGCGTCGACGAGCTTTTCGGCTTCCCGCAGCACCGCGTCGATGCGCCGGCTCTTCAGCCGGCCGCGCATCGAGGGAATGATGCAGAACGAGCAGGTGTTGTTGCCGCCCTCGGAAATCTTCAGATAGGCGTAATGGCGGGGCGTCAGGCGGACGCCCTGCGGCGGCACGAGATCGAACAGCGGATCGTGCGGCGCCGGCGCGGCGTCGTGCACCGCCGCCATCACCGCTTCATATTGATGCGGCCCGGTGACCGCCAGCACCTTTGGATGGATGTCGCGAATGACGCCTTCTTCGGCGCCGAGGCATCCCGTCACGATGACGCGGCCGTTCTCGGCGATCGCCTCGCCGATCGCGTCGAGCGATTCCGCGCGCGCCGAATCGAGAAAGCCGCAGGTGTTGACGAGCACGGCGTCAGCGCCCTTGTAGTCCGGCGCGATCTCGTATCCCTCCGCCTTCAGACGGGTGATGATGCGCTCTGAATCGACCAGCGCCTTCGGGCAGCCGAGACTGACAATGCCGATTTTCGGCGCAAGGGGAGCGAGGCGGGCCATGGCGTCGGCGTTTAGCCCAGATGCCGCGCCGGCGAAAGCTCAGCCGCGGCGAACGGCGATCGCTGAGAAAACGAGCCCGCCGACCGCGCCGGCGAGG
>JBGSNB010000054.1:0-4606 GCA_041739835.1 Parvularculaceae bacterium
GGCAAGCCCGACGCGCACGCTGCCCGCCATCGACAGGCCGAGCGGCGCCATGAACGCGATCGACGCGACATTCAGCGCGACCTGATAGGCGGCGACCTCAATAACGCCGATGCGGCCCATGACGAAGACGCAGGCATTGAACAGCATCCCTTCAAACGCGATCGTCACGCCGATCGGCCAGCCGAGCCGCGCGATCTCGCGCAGCCGCGGCCAATGCGGCGTCAGGACATCGCGGAACAGATGAAACCGTCGCGAGCGCGCATCGCGGCGAATGAAGACGACCAGAGCCGCGAAGCCGGCGATGTTGACGATCGACGACGCGATCCCGGCGCCGACAAGCTCCAGCCGCGGAAAGCCCCAGTTCCCGTAAATCAGCAGCCAGTTGAGAAAGGCGTTCAGCAGCGTCGTGCAGATGACGATGACGAGCGGCGCGCGCGTCTCGCCCATCGCCGCAAGAACGTTTCTGAGTATGATGACCCCCATCGCGAACGCCCAGCCGGGCGCCAGCGCGACGACATAGGGTCCCGCCATCGCGGCGAGCACCGGCGGCTGGCCGAGCGCCAGCGCGATTTCCTCCGTGAACAGAAAGACGAAGAGGATCGGCAAGGTCAGGAAGCCGATCGCCCACAGCGCCATCCGAACGGAAATGCGGACATCGTCAACGTTGTTCTCATCGGCGCCGAGCGCCTGGCTGACCAGCGGCGATACCGCCATCGCCGGCCCGAAGCCGATCAGCCACGCCGCGAAGAAGATGACGAGGCCGAGCGAGGACGCCGCGAGCGGCTCCGGCCCGAGGCGCCCGATCATCAGGACATCGACGGTCATCACCGAGAATTGCACGAGCTGCGTCGCCGCCATCGGCACGCCAAGCGCAAGCAGCGCCGCGAGTTCCGCTCGCCACGCCGCGCCCGACGCTCGTTTGATCGCAGCCAAGGTTTCCACGCTCAAAGATCCATTTGACAAAGGGGCCGAGGCGTATGCTGCGGGCCTGAGCCTGTCAATCGACGGCGCCTCGACCTTTGCCGGCGTCATCCGGCGGCATAGGATCGCGGCGCAAATCGAGGGGTCACTATCATGAAGCGCATTCTGCTCGCCGGCGCCGCTTTGGCCGCGTTCTCCCTGCCCGCTTTTTCTGCGGAGACGGAAAAAGAGGAGGCGAAGAAATGGGATGTGGCGGCGCCGCCGCTGCAGACGCGCAAGATCCGCCTCGATGTCGAGGAAGGCACCTGGATGAATGTCGATGTGAGCCCCGACGGGCAGGCGATCGCGTTCGACCTCCTCGGCGACATTTACACGATGCCGATCTCCGGCGGGACGCCGACGCGGGTCGCCGAAGGCCTTCCCTTTGAAATGCAGCCGCGCTTTTCTCCGGACGGGACGAAAATCGCTTTCACGTCGGATCGCGGCGGCGGCGACAATCTCTGGATCATGAACCGCGACGGCTCCGACAAGCGGCAGGTGACGCAGGAGAAATTCCGGCTTGTCACCGCGCCGGACTGGAGCGCCGACGGAAAATATCTGGTCGGCCGCAAGCACTTCACCACCGCGCGCTCGCTCGGGACGGGCGAGATCTGGATGTATCACCTCGGCGGCGGCGACGGCGTCAAACTCGTGAAGCGGCCGAACGAGGCTTACCAGAAAGAGCTCGGCGAGCCGGTCTTCGCGCCGGGCGGCGAGGCGATCTATGTCTCGCGCAACACCACGCCCGGCGACACTTTCATCTATGCGCAGGATTCGAACGGCGAGGTTTTCGCGATCGACCGCTTCGACATCGCGAGCGGCGAGACGACGCGCATCGCTGGCGGCGCCGGCGGCGCGGTCAGGCCCACGCCGTCGCCCGACGGCAAATATCTCGCCTTCGTCAAGCGCGAGCGCGGCAAGTCGAAGCTCTATCTGAAAGACCTCGCGACCGGCGCGCAGCGCAAGATCTATGACGCGCTCGACCTCGACATGCAGGAATCCTGGGCCGTGCACGGCGTCTATCCGTTGATGGACTGGACGCCGGATTCAAGATCCGTGGTGTTCTGGGCCGGCGGCAAGATCCGGCGCGTCACGACGGAGGGCGCCGCCGCCGAGATCCCGTTCCGCATCAGCGACGATCGCGACGTGATCGATGCGCCGCGCCCGGCGGTCGAGGTCGCGCCGGATGTCGTGAAGACGACGATGCCGCGCTTTGCCGCCGTCTCGCCCAACGGACGCACCGCCGTCTTCGAGACGCTCGGCAAACTCTATGTGAAGGCGCTGCCGAACGGCGCGCCGAAGCGGCTGACAGGGTCGGAGGAAGGGATGGAGCTGTTTCCATCCTTCTCCCGCGACGGCAAGCGCATCGTCTATGTCGCCTGGACGGATGCGGGTCTTGGAACGATCCGCGTCACATCCGCGAGCGGCGGCGCCGGGAGTAAGATCACCGCGACGCCCGGCATCTATCGGCGCCCGCAATTCTCGCCCGACGGCAAAATTGTTGTCTTTGAAAAGAGCGCCAGCGGCTATCTCCTATCCGATCGATACGCCGAGGCGCCCGGAATCTATCGCGTGGCGACCGACGGCGGCGCGATGACAAAAATCTCAGACAGCGGCGGACAGCCGCATTTCGGCGCCGGCAATGACCGCGTCTTCATGACCGTCAGAGAAGACAATTTGACCAAGCTGATCAGCGTCGATCTCGACGGCGAGGCAAAGCGCGTGCATGCGACCGGCGACCTTCTCGCCGATTATCAGGTGTCGCCGGACGGCCGACATCTCGCCTTTCGCGAGAATTACGGCGCCTATGTCATGCCGATGACGCCGGGACCGCAGGAAATCGGCGCCGGCAAATCGGCGACGGCGACGCCGGTCGTCAAAGCGAGCGAAGGCGGCTCAACCTATCTTTCCTGGTCGGGCGCCGGCGCGGTCAGCTGGACGCTTGGGCCGACGCTTTTTTCCGCGAGCATCGCCGACATGATCCCGGCAGCGCCGCCAAAGCCGGACGACAAGGAGCCGAAGAAATTCGATCCGCCGAAAACCGGCGTCGATCTTTCGGTGACGACGCCGGCCGACACGCCGGCGGGCGTCACGGTCATCCGCAATGCGCGCATCATCACCATGGCGGGCGCGGACGGCGGCGTCATCGAGAATGGCCATATCGTCATTCGCGGCGCCCGCATCGCCGCGGTCGGCGGCGGCGATGCGGCTTACCCGAAAGGCGCGCGCATCATTGACGCCGGCGGCAAGACGGTGACGCCTGGCTTCATCGATGCGCATGCGCATGGCGCGCAGGGCGAGGACGAAATCATCCCGGAACAGAACTGGTCGGCGCTCGCGCATCTGGCGCTCGGCGTCACGACGATCCACGATCCTTCGAACAGCGCGACGGAGATCTTCGCCGCCGCCGACATGCAGCGGGCCGGCCGGATCGTCGCCTCGCGTCTCTTTTCAACCGGCGATATCGTCTATGGCGCGAAGGCGCCCGGCTTCTTCGCCGAGATCGAGAATTATGAGGATGCGCTGGCGCATGTTCGGCGGCTGAAGGCGCAGGGCGCAAGGTCGATCAAGAACTATAACCAGCCGCGCCGCGACCAGCGCCAGCAGGTCGTCGCCGCCGCGAAGGCGGAGAACATGACGGTCGTCGCCGAAGGCGCGTCGCTCTTCACGCAGGACATGACCCTGATCGCCGACGGCAATTCGACGCTTGAGCACAATATTCCGCAGGCGGCGCTTTACGAGGATGTGCTCTCGTTCTTCTCGCAAACCAACGTCGCCTATACGCCGACGCTGGTCGTCACCTATGGCGGCCTTTCGGGCGATCCCTATTGGCGTTACGCGACGGATGTATGGACGCATCCGATCCTGTCGAAGCATGTGCCGCCGCATATCCTGCAGCCGGCGAGCGTCCGTCGCACCAAGGCGCCGGAGGAAGATTTTGTCGATCAGTATTCGGCGCGCGAGGCGAAAAAGCTCGCCGAGCGCGGCGTCATGGTGTCGATCGGCGCGCATGGGCAGGAAGAAGGCCTCGGCTCGCATTGGGAGATGTGGTCCTTTGTCAGAGGCGGCATGACGCCGCTCGAAGCGCTGCGGGCGGCGACCGCGACGCCGGCGAAAGCCCTCGGCTATGACAAGGACATCGGCACGATCGAGGAAGGGAAGCTCGCCGACCTCGTCATCCTCAACGCCAACCCGCTCGAAGACATCGGCAACACCGACGAGATCGAGCAGGTGATGCTGAACGGGCACCTCTATGACGCGGCGACGATGAATGAGGTCGTCACGGGCGCGCGCAAGAAAGCGAAATATTACTGGGAGTAAGGGGCAAGTCGCTTCACTCCTCAAATGCGCTTGCGGCTTCGGGATGCGCGGCGATGATGGCGGCAAGCAGGTGCTCGGTCTGCGCCTCCGTCACCTCCGGCGAGCCTTCAAGCGCGCGCTTCATCTGCGCGTCGACGCTGACGCCGCCGGCGGTCGCGACCTGATGCGCGATGACGAGATCGAGATAAGAGTCTGAATCATAAAGGAGCACGCCCGATCAAGGTCTTGCAAGCCTTCGTGTGAGAGTTCTGATCTGCGCGATGAAGACCCAGGCGAGAGCGCTTTCGATGGTGCGCTCCCAATCCTTGGCGAGGCGGCGCGATCT
>JBGSNB010000085.1:0-15087 GCA_041739835.1 Parvularculaceae bacterium
AACCGTCGAGCAGGCCAGAACTGTCATCGGAATCTGGCTGAAACAATACAACCACATCAGGCCGCATCAGGCCCTCGACATGCGCCCGCCAGTCCCGGAAACTCTACAAGAAATTGGCCCATAACAATGGGGCTGGACAGCTTCGTCGCGGCGATTGCCAGCCCCGCGACAAACCACTCCCAAACTTGCGCCAATGAAAATGACGCAAGACCAGGAAGCGGGCGATGAAGAAATGCGGACCCTATCAGCGACATCGCGAGCGCTCCTGGCGAGATGTGCGGAATTCGGCATTGCCTAAAGACTGAAAATCGTCACGCATTTATTCGTCCATACCCACGATCATTCAGCAAGGCGCCGTTATTGACCGTACAAAGAGCACATTGGTTGAAGGTCGGCCGCCCTCCCGAACGTCATTTCTTCCGGATATCTTCATCTTCCCCGCTTCCGCCCTCCGCACCGTCGCGGCCGAGGCTCGCCAGGATGAACTCTTCCGTCTCCGGATCCTGCTCATAAAGATAGGGGCGCCCCCATGGGTCGATGAGGCCGCCGGCGTCCTTGAGATAGGGTCCTCGCCACGCCACTGCGCCTTCGGGCGCTGTGACGAGCGCCTCCAGGCCTTCTTCCATCGTCGGGTACCGTTCGAAATCGAGATAGAAAAGTTCTAGGGAGGCAGCGAGATTCGCGGCCTGGGTGCGGGCGATGTCGCTCTTGGCGCGGCCGAGATAGCCGACGACGCGGGGAGCGACGAGAGCGGCGAGAAAGGCGAGGATTGCGAGCACGACAAGGAGCTCGAATAAAGTGAGGCCGCTCTGGCGGTTTCGCCGGCGCATCATTGTGTTCCCTCTCTAATAGATAGTCTCATTCAGACTTAAGACGCCGGTCATCACGGCCGCGATGACGCCTGCGGTCAAGAGCCCCATCAGCGCGGTGAGAGCGGGCGCCAACAGCGCCATGAAACGGCGAATCGCGGAACTCACATAGGCTTCCGCCCGGCTTGCGGCCTGCGCCGCAAGATGCGCGAGGTTTCCAGTCTCCTCACCGATTTCGATGAAGCTGATGAGTTCGGCGCAACAGGTCGTTCGTTTCTTCATTGCCGCCGTCAACTGGACGCCGACGCGGACATCATCCTCCGCGCTTCGCGCCTCTTCTTGCAGCGCCTTGAGGCTCATTCCTTGGCGCGCGAGCGGCATCGCCCGTGCGATCGGCGCTCCGCCGCCGAGGAGGGTTGCGAGCGTGCGCAGGAACGCTCCGTAATCGGCGTAACGGAGGTATTTCCCGACGATTGGCGCCCTCAACAAGGCGTGTTCGAAGAGAGCGGCGTGTCGACGCGAGAGGGTGCTTCCGCCGATCGCCAGCAGGAGCAGCAAGAAGGGCGCATAAGCCCAATAGCGGCGAACGCCCGCGCCGAGTGCGAGAACGAAGCGGGTTTCCGCGGGCGGCGTTGCATCCGACGTCGCAAAAATGGATTCGAACTGCGGCAGAACGAAAAAAGAAAGAAACATCATCGTCGCAATGATAAGGGCGATCAGCGCCGTAGGATACGCCAATTGGGCGACGATCTCGCGCCGAAGCTTCAAGGCTTCTTCATAATGTGCGGCGAGACGCTCCATCTGTTTGTCGAGCGCGCCGAGTGCCTCGCCCGACTCGACGAGCGCCCTGAAAAGCCGCGGGGTTTCATAGGCGCTGCGGGAGAGCGCGCTTGTGATTGAGCGCCCGGCGCGAACATCTGCAAGGAGACCGTTGAGAAACGCCCGCTCTCGATCGTTCCGCGCCTGCTCGCTTGCAAGTCGCAGCGCGTGCGCGATCGGGATCCCCGCGGCGAGAAGGTCGCGAAGGCGCGCCGAGACGTCAGCGAGGTCGCTGATCGTCATTCGGTTCCCTGAACTGGACAGTCCGAAGGTCTCGAAGAGTGATCGCTGATCCGCCCTAAGGGTCAAAGGAACGAGCCGGCGGGATTTCAGCAGGACTTCCGCCGCCCGCAGATCCGGCGCCGCGATGACGCCGGAGACGACGGCGCCGGCGGCGTCTTCCGCCGAGTAGCGCCATTTCCTCTCGATCAAGCTCATTCGGCGATCGCTTTCGTGAGTTCCTGGCGCGTCGTGAGGCCAGTTGCGATTTTTGCTTCGCCGTCCGATCTCATGTTGATGAAGCCGCTTTCCCGCGCGATCCGCCCAAGGTCGGTTGCGGTCGGATGGTTCTTGATCGCGCTGCGCAGAGGTTCGTCGATTTCGAGGACTTCGGCGATCGCGAGGCGTCCGTAAAATCCCGACCCCTCACATTTACCGCAGGGCTGTTTCGACAGATCGCGCGGAATGGCGGGGCCGCCGCATTCGGCGCAGGTTTTGCGAACAAGACGCTGCGCAACGACGCCAATCAATGTCGATGCCATGAGAAAATCCTCAACGCCCATATCGAGAAGGCGCATGACGGCTGAAGGCGCATCATTCGTGTGCAACGTCGACAGGACCAGGTGACCTGTGAGCGCGGCCTGCACCGCCGTGCGCGCGGTCTCAAGATCGCGCATTTCCCCGACCATGATGATGTCAGGATCATGACGCAGAAACGAGCGCAGCGCGCTCGCGAAAGTAAGGCCGATCGAGGGGTTTACCTGCGTCTGGGAAACGCCGGCGATCCTGTATTCGACCGGATCCTCAATGGTGAGTATTTTGATGTCTCGCCTCGCGAGCCGCTGCAGGAGCGCATAAAGCGTCGTCGTCTTGCCGCTCCCTGTGGGACCGGTCAACAGCAGGATGCCATTCGGGCGATCGGATAGCCGATGCAGCTGCGCGGCGGCCTTCGACGTGAAGCCGAGCGCTTCAAGATCAAAAGCGACGTCCGTGCGCTGCAGAATGCGAAGAACGACGCCTTCGCCATGAACATTTGGCGTTGCGGAAATGCGCAGATCGACCGGTCTGCCGGCGACCGGAAAGGAAAATCGGCCGTCTTGCGGGCGCCGCCGCTCGGCGATGTCGAGATTGCTGAGGATCTTGAATCGCGAGATCACGGCGAGGCCCTGTTGGACGGTGAGGCTTTCTCGCTCAAAAAGGGCGCCGTCGATCCGGAAACGGACGCGATAAGCGCGCTCTTCAGGCTCCAGATGGATGTCGGACGCGCGCGCCTTCACCGCGTCGGCGACAAGACGATTGCAGAGACGCACCGCAGGCTCGGCGCTTGCAAGATCCTTGAGCCGCTCTGCGTCACCGCCTCCGGCTGGAATTAGATTGACTTCCACATTGAGATCGGTTTTCGGCTCAATGCGCCGAAACAAGGCTTCCAGTTCGCTCGCTGTCGCAATCACGCGCGCCGCGCGTTTGCGCAGAGCGAATTCGCAGCCGCGGAGACCGGTCGAATCCGTCGGATCGGCGACGGCGACCAATATCCGTCCTTCAAAATCGCATAGCGGAAACGACCGTGTCGATTTCAAGAATTCCAGCGACAGCGCTCTGTGCAATTCAGGATCAATAGCCGCGTCGGCGCGAGCGCAGTTGAATATCGCGGCGAAAGCGTCGGCGAGATTTTCTTCGCTGACGAGCGCAAGGCCGCAAATCGCCGAATCAAGCGGCTCGCGTGATTTCTCGACCAGATCCGACAATTGGCGGCGGTCGCGTTCAGCGATCAGGGCCATCGACGCCAATTGACGAAGCGCGAATTCAACGAGTGCGCTCCGGCCTTCCTGTTGCGCGCCGGTGTCACCGCCAGTGGGAGTCAAAGGCGGCTCGTCGGAGGTATTGTCCGACGCGCTTGATTGAGTTTCGAAGGCCGGCACCTGCTCTCCTCTCCTCTCCTGTCTTCTTAGCAGCATCTTTCCGAACCCATCATGAATCAAGGGCGACCGGTATCGGCACAAATGAATGGTGACGCCCGCCGCCAGAGCTCGCGAGTGCACATGCGAACGCGGATTATTATTTGGCTACGTCGCCGACCACCAAGAAAGAATTGATCGACTTGCTGTCGAATTCTTCTTGACACTTTGGGTGGGCGTTTGTCAGGCTGAGGTCAGCTGAGTTGCGTTTGAGTTCTTGCCGTTATTTTGACTGTTGGGTCGGAGGGCGAGACGGGCGCAGGGGGAGTTCCTGCACAATTTGAGGTGATCGCCGGCGCGCATTTGTAATGCGCGAGGGGTCGCATTGTCGCCACGAGTATCGGTCGCGAACGACTTCTGTTTTGCGACTTCGGTTGGCTGAGAGACGTCGTGCTGTCAGCGTTCGGATGCGGCTGTTGAGTGCTTGATAAGCGTGCGAGCGATTGCGCGTGCGCTGTTGTTTTGGCGTGCGCAAGCCGCGCGGACTTGTTTGCAGTCATTTCGACGGCGAACAGGGCTTTCGGTTCGGCGTAGCTGCTTTCGGTCGAAGCGCTCGGTCTTTGAGCGTTTCAACTTTTAAGAGTCGTTGAGTTCGAAGCGTTGGCGATAATGCGGGATCTGGAGGCCTTGATGGGAATGCGGGGGAAGAGCGGCCGGGCGAGCAGGACGCGGGATTCGAATGTCGACATCGGCGCCGCTTTGAAACGAACGGGCATGCCCCTGCCAAAGCCGGCGCTGATCGCCGGCTTTTTTGTCGCCGCGTTGGGCCTGGCTTCCGGTGCCGCGGCGCAGATGATGATGCTCCCCGGCCAATTCGACGTGAGCCCGACCGGCGCGGCGCTTTATTCGGTTCCGATCGAGGTGCCGCCCGGAACCGGCGGCATGTCGCCAGCGCTGACGCTCGACTATGACAGCGACGGTGGCAATGGACTCTTGGGTGTCGGCTGGAACTTGGGCGGCCTTCCTTCAATCGGACGTTGCTGACCTGCTCCCTGAAAGCTCCTTCATTTTGAGCTAGGCTCCAAACTCAATTGAGGCGCCCCCGAATCTTGGACCGCGTTGGGATGGATTTTTCGCGGTCTTTCACGTCGGCGGGCCGGATGAACCGCCCCGGCAACCCCGGAGGCCATTTGGTTTGAGTCACGCTGCGATAGCCTGTTCCTCGATTGACGCAAAGTACGCAGCCTCTGCTTCGGCGGGCGGGATGTTGCCGATCGGTTCGAGGAGTCTTCGGTTGTTGAACCAGTCGACCCATTCGAGGGTCGCGTATTCGACGGCTTCCATCGATTTCCACGGGCCGCGCCGCCAGATGACCTCCGCCTTGTAAAGCCCGTTGATCGTCTCGGCGAGGGCGTTGTCGTAACTGTCGCCGACACTGCCGACGGAGGGTTCAAGACCGGCCTCGGCAAGCCGCTCGGTATATTTGATCGAGACATACTGGCTGCCGCGATCGGAATGATGCACGAGGCCGCCGCCGCTGACCGGTCTGCGATCATGCAGCGCCTGTTCGAGCGCATCGAGAACAAAGCCTGCATGCGCCGTGCGGCTCACACGCCAGCCGACGATGCGCCGGGCGAACACGTCGATGATGAAGGCGACGTAGACGAAGCCGCCCCACGTCGAAACGTAGGTAAAGTCCGAGACCCAGAGCCGGTTCGGCGCCGGGGCTTTGAAGTCCCGGTTGACCTTGTCGAGCGGGCACGGCGCCGATTTGTCAGGAATCGTTGTTCTGATCGTCTTGCCACGGATCACGCCCGACAGCCCCATTGCTTTCATCAGCCGTTCGACGGTGCAGCGGGCGACGTCAAAGCCTTCCCGCAGCATCTGGCGCCAGACCTTGCGGACGCCGTAGACGCCGAAGTTCTCGTTGAACACCCGAAGGATCTCCGGCTTCAGTTCCGCGTCGCGGCAGATGCGCGGCGGCGCCGTGTCCGGGCGACGCCGCCGCGCAGCAGCCGCATGAAACGTCGATGGGGCGATCGGCAAAACCCTGCAGATCGGCTCGACCCCGTAAACGCGCCGATGATCGTCGATGAAGGCGATCATGGCTTGAACCGGCGGTCGAGCTCCGCCTGAGCAAAATACGCCGACGCCTTGCGTAGAATCTCGTTGGCCTGGCGAAGCTCGCGGTTCTCACGCTCCAGCGCCTTGATCCGCTGAAGGTCCTCGCTCGTCGGCCCAACTCGCATGCCGCTGTCCCGCTCGGCCTGCGACACCCAATTATGCAGCGTCTGCGCTGAACACCCGATCTTACCAGCAATCGAAACGATCGCCGCCCATTGCGAGGAATGCTCGCGCCCGTGCTCCATCACCATTCGAACCGCGCGCTCGCGGACCTCAGGCGAATATCTCGGTCGTTGTGTTTTCTCCATCATGGCTCCATCCTCTCAAGAGTTGGAGCCTCCGGCAAACCCGGGGCGGTTCAGGATGCGCCGACGCGGTTTATGAGCGTTATCGGGGGTAAATCTCCGATCGCGCTGTGCGGTCTTACCTCGTTATAGTCTCTACGCCAATCCTCCATCTTTTTCCTGGCGTCTTCGAGCGTCAGGAACCAATGCGCGTTCAAGCATTCCGCGCGGAATTTCCCGTTGAACGACTCGATGAACGCATTGTCTGTCGGCTTCCCTGGCCGCGAGAAGTCGAGCGTCACATCGTTCTGATATGCCCACAGATCGAGATCGCGGGAGATGAACTCCGATCCCTGATCGACCCGAATCGTCTTTGGATAGCCAACGCGCTTGCAGGTCTCCTCGAGCGTCCGGACGACATCTTCGCCGCGATAGGCGTAGCGCGGATCAACGACCGGCGAGAAACGCGAGAAAGCATCGACGACGGTCAGAACGCGCAGCTTTTTGCCCGTCGCCAGCTGGTCATGAACGAAGTCCATCGCCCAGACTTCGTTGGCGCCCTGCGGCGGTTGACGATCCTCCCTCAGCTTGGCCTTCACCCGCCGCTTGGGCGGCTTTTTCCGCAATTGCAGGCTCATCTCGTTATAGAGCCGGTGCACGCGCTTCAGGTTCACCGACCATCCTTCACGCCGCAACAACACATGGATGCGACGATAGCCGAAACGCACACGCGTCTCGGCGATCTCCCTGATCCGCTTCCTGAGGCCGGCCTGATCGCTGCGTGTCGCCTTGTAATGATAGGTGGACGTATCGACCAGAAACACCGAACACGCTCTTCTGATCGACACCTTCCAGATGATCCGCACATCATCGACAAGCGCGCGCTTGCGAGCAGGCCTTAGAGCTTTCGTTTGATAACGTCCTGCAGCATCTCCTTGTCGAGCGACAGGTCCGCCACGATCTTCTTCAGCCGGCTGTTCTCTTCCTCAAGCTCGCGCAGCCGCTTCATCTCCGACGGCACCAGCCCGGCGTACTTCTTCCGCCAGTTGAAGTAAGTCGCCTGGCTGATTCCCGCCTTCCGGCAGATCTCGGCGACCGGAACGCCTTCCTCGCCCTGCTTCACGATGAACGCTTTTTGCGCGTCCGAAAACTTCGACGCCTTCATGCCTTTCCACTCCTCCCGGCCAGGGATCATAAGTGGAAAAATCTACCTCAAATCGGTCCAGTTTTCCGGGGGCGCCTCACAGTGCAACCGACCTGACTCGCCACGTATGCCCTTCGAGCGGGTCGCCGATCGCCGCGCCGGTGCGCGCGTCCCAGAGGCGCACCGTTCTGTCGTAGCTCCCCGAGGCCAACACCGGACGGCGACCAACCATCGCCAGTGCAACCGAGGAGACAAAGTTCGTATGCCCTTCGAGCGGGCCGCCGGTCGCCGCGTCGGTGAGCGAGTCCCAGAGGCGCATCGTTTTGTCGTAACTCCCCGAGGCCAGCACCGGGCGGCCATCGACCATCCCCAGCGCAACCGCGCTGACCCACCAGGTATGACCTTCAAGCGGGCCGCCGATCGCTGCGCCGGTGCGCGCATCCCAGAGGCGCGCCGTGTCGTCTGTGCTCCCCGAGGTCAGCACCGGGCGGCCATCGACCATCCCTAGCGCAACCGAGATGACCGAGCCTGAATGACCTTTAAGCGGGTCGCCGATTGCCGTGCCGTTGCGTGCATCCCAGAGGCGCATCGTTTTGTCGTTACTCCCCGAGGCAAGCACCAGGCGGCCATCGACCATCCCCAGCGCAACCGAGATGACCGAGCCCGAGTGACCTTCGAGCGGGTCGCCGATTGCCGTGCCGGTGCGCGCGTCCCAGAGGCGCACCGTTCTGTCGTCACTCCCCGAGGCCAGCAGCAGGCGGCCATCGACCATCTCCAGTGCAACCGAGTTGACCCCGTCCGTATGACCTTTAAGCGGGTCGCCGATCGCCGCGCCGGTGAGCGCGTCCCGTAGGCGCACGGTATTGTCATCACTCCCAGAAGCCAGCACCGTGCGGCCATCGAACATCCCCAGCGCAACCGAGTTGACCCTGTTCGTATGACCTTCAAGTGGGTCGCTGATCACCGCGCCGGTGCGCGCGTCCCATAGGCGCACCGTATTGTCATCACTCCCAGAAGCCAGCACCGGGCGGCCATCGATCGTCCCCAACGCAACTGACGTGACCGAGCCAGAATGACCTTTGAGCGGACCGCCGATCGCCGCGCCGGTGCGCGCGTCCCAGAGGCGCACCGTTTTGTCCAAGCTCCCCGATGCCAGCACCGGGCGGCTATCGACCATCCCAAGGGCAACCGAAGTAACCCATCCCGAATGACCTTCGAGCGAAAGGGCGGGCGGAACCGAGCGCGTCTTCGCCCATTGTCCCGTCCACTCCGCGGGCGTTGGAGGCATATTCTTCGCAACCCGCGATGCCTGCTGTTGGCAGAGCGCCCAATGATGGAGCAGCGCCCACCGTTCGATCGGCGGCAGCCCCGCAAAGTCGCTGGCCGCAAGGCGATAGAGTCCTGCAAGTAACCGCGCTTCATCTGATGCGGCGTATAGCGATGCCATCTGGACGGCCTCGGGCTCGGCGACGACCATGTACCCCGGCTCCGTCAGCAGGCGGTCAATCGTATTCGCCGCCACTGCATGCTCGGCGAGGTGACGCCGCAAATAGCCGTCCACGGCAAACCACTTTACTCCCTCAAGGCCGCTCACCAAGGCATCGACAATCGACCGGTGGGTCTCCGCTGTGTCGCGCCCACGGCGTAGGTGATCCCCAAGCGCCTGGTGGATCAATCGATACGCCGCCTGGGTCGCGCCGCCCATGTCAACCGTCGCTTCAACAAGATAAGAGCCGACACGCTGGAGCATCCACACGACATCATCGTCGTCATAGACCTTCCCACTAATTGCAGACGCCACCAGCGGCCAAACCTTGCGCGTCAGCCCCTTGCCGAAGCCCCACGCCATTGCGCCGAGCATGTCGGCCACGCGAACGACGTCATTTGGGAAGCGACGTTGAACATCCTCGACAAACGCCGCATCCGCGCTTGCCGGCAGTGCATCGAGCCGAGCGTCGGGCGCTTCCTCGAGACTACGCGAGACGAGTCGCGCGTAGAGGAAACTGCCTTTAGCGGCCCCAGCAACCCTCTCCTTCGCCTTCTTGATCCATTCATCGGCGCCGCGCATCTTCGCGGCGTTGAGCCGCCGAGAGACGTATTCGGCGATCGCCGCGTCGGAGTTCGCGTCTTCCGCAAGGTCGAGGATCGTCGCTTGCTCTCCAAACGCTTTGCGCAGCCGCGCATGCTGGTCTTCGCCAGCCGGGATGACGGAACCGTCAAGGCTGCGCCGGCTGCCGACCAGCACTTTTACATGCGGCATGCGGCTCAGCGGGTTGATCAATTCGTTGACAATGCGCTCGGCTTGTCCCTCGGCAGCCTCGTCAAGCGCGTCGATTGCAAAGCAGCGTCGGATGTCCGTCTCAATCGCGCGTAGGATGTCGTTGATGCGCCCCCCGTCTAGAACGCGGTCCTCAAGGCCCACAGTCGCGCCCAATCTCCGCGCGCAGTCGAAGACCGTCTTGCCTTTGGCGTGGATCGCCGCGTCGAAAATGTTCAAGGGAGGCAGAAGATCGTCCGGAGCGATGCTGCCTTCCTTTTCCGCCCGCTCACGGAGCGTGGGTACGGACAGCGCTACGAGGCGGCCGACGACGGCCGACTTGCCTGATCCCGGCGGTCCAGTGACCACCTGCACTCCCGCTGCATCGCCGATGAGCCACTCGATCAGCATACGAAGTATATCGGCTCTGCCGGAAAAGAAATAGCCGGTCTCCATCGACTCAATGCCCCGCGCCGCCAGATCGAAATGCGCGTCGGTCCCGAACAAGCCCTCAAGCCGGCGAGCAGTTTCGATGTCGGTTTCGACCGCAATTGTCCTCGCGCGGGGATTGGGGAATATGCTGGGGTCAAGCGCGTCGGATGTTAGGTGCATTTTCGGATGCATGTCGTCGTCATCGCCCAGCATCCCCTTGACGACGCTCCAAATCCATTTCGGATCGAGAGGGTTGTCGCTGTCCGACCAGCGATTGTGTTTCTCGGGAAAGGCGAGCGCGTCGTGCAAGCATTGAGAGAACTTGCCAGCTACCGCCTTTTCGAGCGGATGCGCCGCCGCAAATATCCAGGATGTCCGCCCCTTTTTTGTAGGCGCAACACTGGCAAGACTGCCAAGATATCGTTTGAGGAATTCGTCGGATCCTGCCCCTGAAAAGCATGTGTCCAGTATTATGACGACATTGCGAACATCGGAAACCGCCAGCATCCGCCCTAAATCGCCACTTGCGAGCGCGTTGTTTCCCGTGAGCCTCCCTCGCGACGGAGAATCGGGGCAGATTAAATAATGCCCATCGCCATCTTGGGTTCCGTGACCAATCCAATGCAAGACGAGCGTCCCGTCTTCGGGCGTGCCGCTTATGGCCGCTTCTAGCTGCCTCGAGATGTCGCTCTTCGTTCCGTCTTTGGCGCACAGGATAGATTTCGCGCCAAAGAGTCCGGCCATGTTTTCCGCATGCATTCCTACGCCCCTCAACGCCCCCCAATTGACGTAGTCCTCTACGCCGATCGCAAAGATCTTGGTCTTATCTTGGCGCACCATAGCCTCGCAATGACATCAGGAACGCTACCTATTACTTTGCTTGAGATCGGGTCGGAAGAGGATTCGAAGCGCGCGGACGGCGAAGACCATGCGAATCTGCCCTTTATGAATTACTGCGCACAACGCACTCGACTTCGAGACCCGAAATGCCCGCTTCCGATTCCGCCAAGCAGCTGTCATACGAATGGCGGTTATGGGAGTGATTCAGTCCGCTTTCGGAGCACCTACACGAAGAATCCATTAAGTCGGCTTTGTCGATTTCAGCCCTTAAATCATAGACGCTGCCGACGTCTGCGCTTGCTCCCAGCATCGGCGCCGCTTTCGCCCGCAGCTGCCCCAAAGCGGCGGGGCGATCGAGCAAGGGAGAGCGTTGGTGCCGCCAACGCTGGCCCATTGGTGTGTCGCGCATGAGCGAACATCGTACGCAGCAACGTTCGGCCGCGATCATAACGATGCGGTCGCCGCAATTTTCGCAAAGAGTCTTTGCCGAAGCCGTCAACGACGGAGAGCATCGGCATCGAATCGCCGCGCGCCATCCGTGATGATTTTCAATCCATTCGACAGCATCAGCGCGGCCGGGAAAGCGGAAGCCGGCGCGTTTTCGTTCTTTGCGCGCCGCCGGACCGCGCGAAGGAGGAGCTCCGCAAATTCCCGAGGACGCCTTCGCGTGTCGTGAACGGCGCCGGTCGCCAGGGGGCGTCTCCCTCACCGTTGACCCTTTGCCCATCGCGGCTCTGATGGCCTGATCTGGCCGCGGGATCGGCTTCGCCTCGATCGCCTGGGACGCAACGGCGGCGTCAATGCTTTTTCCCCTGGCGGCCGAAGGAAGACGGCCGCCATTCCTCGCGGGAAGACAAGAAACATCGCCGCCGCCGTCCTTCGCTGCGCTCCGGGCTCACGCTGCGTCGGCGATCGCCCGCGGCGCATCGATCGCCATCGAGGCCGCGACAGGCGCGGGCTCAGAACCAACGGAGACTTGATCATGGCGACCATCGGAACCTTCACCAAGACCGCCGACGGCTACACCGGGAGCGTTGCGACCTTGACCCTCGACGCGAACGTTCAGGTGCGGCCAGCGGAAAAGACGAGCGAGAAAGCGCCCGACTTCCGCATCTTCGCCGGCCGCGCTGAAATCGGCGCCGCCTGGAAGAAAACTTCGAACGAGAAGCGCGACTATCTCTCGGTCCGCCTCGATGATCCCTCGCTCGCGGCGCCCATCCTCGCCAATCTCTGCGAAATGGAGAACGGCGAATTCGACCTCATCTGGTCGCGCCCGAACCGCCGCCGCAGCGGCGAGTGACCGCTGCAAGAGCGAAGCGCCCCGCCGCCAGGCGGGGCGTTTTCGCGCGCTCAAATCAACATCGCTCCTGAAAGCCCGCGAAGTTTCGACACTCGCGAACTCCGCAGGCTTATCGCGCGGAGTTTTCGCGCGGCATTCCGCGCGCGTCCTGTGCGAAGTGCGCGAAGTCTGAATCAATGTAGCTGATTTGATGGTTAATCTTGCGGACGTCGGCACGAATTCTGCACGGAACAAATTGGGAAATCGGGCTTGGGGCCGGGGGGCTTTATGGGATGCATTCTCAACCGTTGCACGGATCATGTCGCTAGCGACCTGTTGGTGGTCGCCTATTACGCGACCTTCGTCCTCCTCGCCGTCGGGTTATCCTATCTTGCGAACTCAAAATCGATCCGGACGGCGGCGAGCCTTATCGGCATGGGATGGGCGTTCGGTCTCTTCGCCTTCTTCTATCTCAACGTCTCTGGATATTTTCTCGTCGCCGTCATGTATGACACGATTTTGGCGTATCATTTCTGGCGGATGGCGAAGGTCGAACTCTTCGCGGCGCCGCTCTACATCGCCCTGCTATTTGAGATAACGTTTATCATCTTCACGCAGGGCGTCGAGCTCTCATCCTACGCCACCATGTTCATTCTGAACCGCCTCTTCGAAATCATCCTTCTTTATCTGATCGGATGCTCGCTCTTCCGTCTCCATGTCATTCGCCTGCAAAAGAAATCGAAGGAGCCGATCACCGATTGGCGGGTCCGATTCGTGGTCGGGTAGCCGACGAATTCCGCCCGCAGAAGATCCTGGCAGGGACCCAATTCGCGGCGCAACGACGCACTCTACTCTGAAGAATTCCGTCCGCCGCTGCTGCTGGAAGACCTGCCTTGAAAGGCTGGCCGACTCGGTCGAGCTTCGGGGCTCTTTACGAACATCAACTTCGGCCGGGGCGGTTTCGCTCCGGCCTTTTTCATCGCGATCAGTCGCTCAGTGGAGCTTTGTTTCTTCCCGGGCGAGCTCGTCGGCGAGGAGGCGCAAGAGCGCCAGCAGGCGTGAGTTGACGGTCACTTTCTTGCCCGTGGACAAGGTCACGGTGACGGTTCCGTCCGCCGCCGGTTCGGACAGCTTTTGCTTCCAGGACGCGCCGTCAAAAGGATCGAGTTTCATGAGATCGCCGCCGCCGGGATTGAGGGCGGAACATCCAATAATGCCTTCAACTATCTTTGTCACTCGTTCATCCCATCATAATCGGTCATGTCGAAATTCAGGCGTCGGGCTCGTCAAACAGGAGACCGAGCGCGGCGGCGTCCTTGAAACGCGCGGGGAGCCGCTCGCGATATTTTCGCGCCAGCGCGAGCAGCAGCTTGTTGACCGGATCGCCTGCGCGCCGTTCGATCTCCTTGAGGTTGTCGTCAAGCAGGAAAAAGGCGACTACGAGCTCCTCGACCGACACCTCGAGATACTCGGCGATGCGTTGAAGCGCCATCATTGACAGGGGCCGCCGCCCCGCTTCGACACGCGAATAAACCGGCTGGCTCATATGTAAAAACTCGGCCATTTCCGTCTGCGTCAGAGCGAGATGGCTTCTCAACAATCGCAACAGTGAGCCGAATTCGAGCACGGAAAAACGCTCCGGACTTCACCCAGAGTTTGCGCCGAAATGGACAATAGCGCAAGCAGAACCGGCGATCGTCCGCACCCCAATGACGCGAATTTGCGAAGCGTTCTCCGCTCTATTCTGCAGGTGAATAAACTATTCGCCGGCTGAATAGGAACCCTTCAAAGAAAGAATATCGCCCCCCGATTTTTGAATAGGGAGGAGTTCCAGAATTACGCCTATGCGCGCCAAAATCCCCGCGATGTCGCATTGGAGGTCGCGATCAATGGCGAGGAACAGCATTCGAAAGCGCGAGCGCTCGAAGCCCAATGGAGCGCAGAAATCCGTCAAGGCGCGGGCGAAGGCGCGGGCCGACAAAAGCCCCTTTTTGAGCATCGACGAGGCGGCGCTCTATCTGCGTGTCAGCGCCCGGGCGCTGGAGCATTTCCGGGGCGAGGGCGGCGGGCCCGCCTACCGGAAACATGGCGGGTCGATCGTCTATCATATCCATGATCTCGACAGCTGGTCGTCGCTTCGACGCTTCTCCTCGACCTCGAAAAGGGCCGAACCATGAGACGCAGGGCTGCGAAAATCATCGCGGTCTCCAGCGCAGCGATGGGAGCGCTGGCGCTCGCCAGCGTCGTCAATTTTGCGCCGCGTCTCGTCTGGAACGCCTCGGCGAGCGCGCCCATCGGGCTCTACCGGATTGAGCGGCATGATCGTCGCGAGGTCGGCGACTTCGTGCTCGTCAGGCCCGATGATAGGCTCGCGAAATTCATCGCCGAGCGGTCCTATCTGCCGGAAAATATCCCGCTCCTGAAGCGCGTCGCGGCGGTTCCCGGCGATGAAATTTGCCGCCGATCAGAGGCGATATTCGTCAACGAAATTCGCGTCGCAGATGCACAAATCCGAGATTCCTTCGGCCGGAAAATGCCCGCCTGGAGCGGCTGTTTCACGCTCCAAAGCGATGAGCTTTTTCTCCTCAATGACCCTAAAGGTTCGCTCGACGGACGATATTTCGGGGCGACGACGCTTGATAACGTGATCGGCGTTGCGCGACCTGTCTGGGTGCGGAAATGATGGCGATGGTCGATGCGATGAGGGAGCGGATAGGGGGTAGGCGGAGAATAGCAAGATTAAAGCTTTGGCGCCACTCGGCGCGCAAAGCCAGTCTGCACGTCGATTCAAGTGGAGTCATCCGCGAATTCAACAGCGCCAAATGGCGCCAGGCGATTCCATGAGCGATGACGACGAATTCCGCCCGAGACTGGGCCGCATCCGGTCGATCGGCGGGCGCGCGGCGAAGCGCTTTACGGCCAGGCTCTACGCCCGCATGGAGAAGGCGCGGCCCGGCGTCTTTGCGAAGCGAACGGGTGCGAGGT
>JBGSNB010000107.1:0-13174 GCA_041739835.1 Parvularculaceae bacterium
GTGACTCCGGCGCGGCAATCGCGGCCCGCCGCGGCGGCGTGGTCGACCAGGTCGACGCCACCCGTATCGTCATCCGCGCAACCGAGGCGCTTGAAGCCTCGAAGTCGGGCGTCGACATCTACCGTCTGCAGAAGTTCCAGCGTTCCAACCAGAACACCTGCATCAACCAGCGTCCGCTGGTCACCGTCGGCGACGTCATCAACCGCGGCGACATCATCGCCGACGGCCCGTCGACGGAGCTCGGCGATCTGGCGCTCGGCCGCAACGTGCTCGTCGCGTTCATGCCCTGGAACGGCTACAACTACGAGGACTCGATCCTCCTGTCCGAACGCATCGTCTCCGATGACGTCTTCACGTCGATCCACATCGACGAGTTCGAAGTCATGGCGCGCGACACCAAGCTCGGGCCGGAAGAAATCACCCGCGATATCCCGAACGTCTCGGAAGAGGCGCTCCGGAACCTCGACGAAGCCGGCATCGTCGCGATCGGCGCCGAGGTGAACCCCGGCGACATTCTCGTCGGCAAGATCACGCCGAAGGGCGAAAGCCCGATGACGCCGGAAGAAAAGCTCCTGCGCGCAATCTTCGGCGAGAAGGCGTCCGATGTTCGCGACACTTCGCTGAAGCTGCCGCCGGGCGCTTCCGGAACGGTCGTCGAGGTGCGCGTCTTCAATCGGCACGGCGTCGAAAAAGACGAGCGCGCCGTAGCGATTGAGCGCGAAGAAATCGAGCGCTTGGCGAAAGACCGCGACGACGAACTCGCTATTCTCGAGCGCAACATATTCGGCCGCCTGAGAACGCTTCTGCTCGGCAAGGAAGCGGTCGCCGGCCCGAAGGGCATGGACAAAGGCAAGATCACCGAGGCGAGCCTTGAGGATCTGTCAAAAGGCCAGTGGTGGAAGATCGGCCTGTCCGACGAAGCCGCGATGGGCGAAGTCGAAGCGCTGAAGAAGCAGTATGACGAAAGCCGCCAGCGTCTCGAAGCGCGGTTTGACGACAAGGTCGACAAGCTGAAGCGCGGCGACGAATTGCCGCCGGGCGTGATGAAGACCGTCAAGGTCTTCGTCGCGGTGAAGCGCAAGCTTCAGCCGGGCGACAAAATGGCCGGCCGTCACGGCAACAAGGGCGTCATCTCGAAAATCGCGCCGCTCGAGGACATGCCGTTTCTGGAAGACGGCACGGCGGTAGACATCGTCTTGAATCCGCTCGGCGTGCCGTCGCGGATGAATGTCGGGCAGATTCTCGAAACCCACCTCGGCTGGGCGTGCCGCGGTCTCGGCAAGCAGATTGGCGACGTTCTCGAACTCTGGGACGCCAATCGCGCCACGCGCGAGGACGTTGCGAACAAGATCAGGGACATCTACGGCGAAGACCAGATCCTGCCGCGCTCGAACGAAGAGTTGCGCGAACTGACCGGCAATTTGACACGCGGCGTTCCGATTTCAACGCCGGTCTTTGACGGCGTCAGAGAGCCTGACATCGTGAAGATGCTGCAGAAGGCCGGCCTTGAAACTTCCGGGCAGGTGACGCTTTACGACGGTCGCACCGGCGAGCAGTTCAAGCGCAAGGTGACGGTCGGCTACAAATACCTTTTGAAGCTGCATCACCTTGTCGATGACAAGATCCACGCGCGCTCGATCGGGCCGTACTCCCTCGTCACCCAGCAGCCGCTCGGCGGCAAGGCGCAGTTCGGCGGCCAGCGCTTCGGCGAGATGGAAGTCTGGGCCCTCGAAGCCTACGGCGCGGCCTACACGCTGCAGGAAATGCTCACCGTCAAATCGGACGATGTCGCGGGCAGGACCAAGGTCTACGAGGCGATCGTCCGCGGCGACGACAATTTCGAAGCGGGCATTCCGGAAAGCTTCAATGTGCTCGTGAAGGAAATGCGCTCGCTCGGACTGAACGTCGAACTCCTGAACACCTGATCCGATCTAATTGCGGGGCGCCGGCGACGGCGCTCCGGCCATCCGAAATGAAAATCGCAGGCGGCCTGTCCGCCAACCGAAAGAGGTCTCCATGTCTCAGGAAATGATGAACATCTTCAATCCTGCCGCGCCGCAGGCGACGTTCAATCAGATCCGCATCTCGATCGCGAGCCCGGAGAAAATCCTTTCCTGGTCCTACGGCGAGATCAAGAAGCCGGAAACGATCAACTACCGCACGTTCAAGCCGGAACGCGACGGCCTCTTTTGCGCGCGCATCTTCGGCCCCGTGAAGGACTATGAGTGCCTGTGCGGCAAGTACAAGCGCATGAAATACAAGGGCATCACCTGCGAGAAATGCGGCGTCGAGGTCACGCTGACGAAAGTCCGCCGCGACCGCATGGGCCATATCGAACTCGCTGCGCCCGTCGCGCATATCTGGTTTTTGAAGTCGCTGCCGAGCCGCATTTCGCTGATGCTCGACATGACGCTGAAGGATGTCGAGCGCGTTCTTTATTTCGAACAGTTCATCGTCATTGAGCCGGGCCTTACCGCGCTTGAAAAGCACCAGCTGCTGACGGAAGAAGACTATCTGAAAGCGCAGGAAGAATACGGCGAAGATTCGTTCACCGCCGGCATCGGCGCGGAAGCCATTCGCGAAATCCTCGTATCGCTCGACCTCGAGGCGATTGCCGACCAGCTGCGCGTCGAGATCGCCGAGTCCACCTCGGAACTCAAGCCGAAGAAGCTCGCCAAGCGGCTGAAGCTGATCAACGCCTTCATCGAATCCGGCAATCGGCCGGAATGGATGATCATGACGATCGTACCGGTCATCCCGCCGGAGCTTCGTCCGCTGGTTCCGCTCGACGGCGGCCGCTTCGCGACGTCGGACCTGAACGACCTTTATCGGCGCGTCATCAACCGCAACAACCGCCTGAAGCGCCTGATCGAACTGCGCGCCCCGGACATCATCGTGCGCAATGAAAAGCGCATGCTGCAGGAATCCGTCGATGCCTTGTTCGACAACGGACGCCGCGGCCGTGTCATCACGGGCACCAACAAGCGTCCGTTGAAGTCGCTCTCCGACATGCTGAAAGGCAAGCAGGGCCGCTTCCGCCAGAACCTCCTCGGCAAGCGCGTCGATTATTCCGGCCGCTCGGTTATCGTCGTCGGCCCGGAGCTGAAATTGCACGAATGCGGCCTGCCGAAGAAAATGGCGCTCGAGCTTTTCAAGCCGTTCATCTATTCGCGCCTTGACGCGAAAGGCCTCTCCGCGACCGTCAAGCAGGCGAAAAAGCTCGTCGAAAAAGAACGCCCCGAAGTCTGGGACATCCTCGACGAGGTCATTCGCGAGCACCCGGTCCTGTTGAACCGCGCCCCGACGCTACACCGCCTCGGCATTCAGGCCTTCGAGCCGAAACTGATCGAAGGCAAGGCGATCCAGCTGCATCCGCTGGTCTGCACCGCATTCAACGCCGACTTCGACGGCGACCAGATGGCCGTGCACGTGCCGCTGGCGCTTGAAGCGCAACTTGAAGCGCGCGTTCTTATGATGTCGACCAACAACATCCTGTCGCCGGCGAACGGCAAGCCGATCATCGTGCCGTCACAGGATATCGTTCTCGGCCTTTATTACATCACCATCGAAAAATCGGCGGAGCCGGGCGAGGGCATGGTGTTCTCGTCGATGTCGGAGATCGAGCACGCGCTCGAGGCCGGCTCGGTGACGCTGCACACGAAAATCAGGGCGCGCTGGGAATCGGTCGACCGCGACGGCAAGCCGATCCGCGAGATCGTCGAGACGACGCCGGGCCGGATGAAGCTCGCGCAAGTGCTGCCGAAAGACGGCAATGTGCCGTTCCAGGTCGTCAATCAACTGCTGACCAAGAAGACGATCCAGGGCCTCATCGACATCGTCTATCGCCATTGCGGTCAGAAACAGACAGTCATCTTCGCCGATCGCATCATGGATCTTGGCTTCAAGGAGGCCTGCAAGGCCGGCATTTCCTTCGGCAAGGATGATATGGTCATCCCGGCCGCCAAGCAGAAGGAAGTCGAGGCGACGCGCTCGCTCGTCCGCGATTACGAACAGCAATATGCGGACGGATTCATCACCCGCGGCGAGAAATACAACAAGGTCGTCGACGCCTGGGCGAAGTGCACCGACAAAGTCGCCGACGCGATGATGAAGGAAATCTCGGCCAAGCGCATCGACAAGGAAACGGGCCGCGAGATGGAGGTCAACTCCATCTACATGATGTCCCACTCCGGCGCGCGCGGCAGCCCCGCGCAGATGAAGCAGCTCGCCGGCATGCGCGGCCTGATGGCCAAGCCCTCAGGCGAGATCATCGAAACGCCGATCATCTCGAACTTCAAGGAAGGCCTGACCGTTCTTGAGTACTTCAACTCGACGCACGGCGCCCGCAAGGGCCTTGCGGACACGGCGCTCAAGACGGCGAACTCCGGCTATCTGACGCGCCGCCTGGTCGACGTTGCGCAAGACTGCATCATCCGCGAACTCGATTGCGGAACCGAAAACGGCATCACGCTCGACGCCGTCATCCAGGGCGGCGAAACGGTGGTGCCGCTGTCGCAGCGCATTCTCGGCCGCACGGCGCTTGTCGATATCAAGCACCCGAAGACCGGCGAATTCCTCGCGCGCAGGAATGACGAGATCAACGAAGAGCAGGCGGAAGAGATCGAAGGCGCCGGCGTTCTCAAGGTGCGCGTCCGTTCCGTGCTCACCTGTGACGCCAAGGTCGGCATCTGCGGCAAGTGCTACGGGCGCGACCTTGCGCGCGGCAGCCATGTCAATGTCGGCGAGGCGGTCGGCGTCATCGCGGCGCAGTCGATCGGCGAGCCGGGCACGCAGCTCACCATGCGCACGTTCCACATCGGCGGCACGGCGCAGGTCGGCGACACCTCGTTCATCGAAGCGAGCCATGACGGCAAGATCGTCCTGGAAAACCGCAACGTCGTCAAAAACTCCGACGGCGACCTCATCGTCATGGGCCGTAACACTTTCGTGAAGATCCATGATGCGGACGGCAAGGAACACGCGTCCTACAAGGTCTCCTACGGCACGAAACTGCGGATCGACGACGGGCAAAGGGTGACGCGCGGCCAGCGTATCGCCGACTGGGATCCATATACGCTTCCGATCCTGACCGATCTCGCCGGCAAGGTGAAATTCGAGGACCTGCAGGAGGGCTATTCGATGCAGGTGGTCGCCGACGAAGCGACCGGCATCGCGAGCCGCGTCGTCATGGACTGGCGCGCCAATCCGCGCGCCGCAGCGCTGAAGCCCTCGATCGTCATCACCGACGAAAAAGGCAAGCCGCTGAAACTCGAGTCGGGCAGCGAAGCGCGCTACCAGCTCCCGGTCGACGCCATTCTCTCGGTTGAGGACGGCGATGCGATCCGCGTCGGCGACACGCTGGCGCGTATCCCGACCGAGGGCGCCAAGACGCGCGACATCACCGGCGGCCTGCCGCGCGTCGCCGAACTCTTCGAGGCGCGTCGTCCGAAGGATCACGCGATCATCGCCGAGGTCGACGGCAAGGTCGAATTCGGCCGCGACTACAAGAACAAGCGCCGCATCCGGATCGTGCCGACCGATGAGAGCCTCGAGCCGATCGACTATCTTGTGCCGAAGGGCAAGCACATCACGGTGCAGGAGGGCGACTTCATTGCGAAGGGCGAATTCCTGATCGACGGCAATCCGGCGCCGCATGACATTCTCCAGATCATGGGCATCGAAGCGCTCGCCAATTATCTCATCAACGAGATTCAGGAGGTCTATCGCCTGCAGGGCGTGCCGATCAACGACAAGCATATCGAAGTGATCGTTCGCCAGATGCTGCAGAAGATCGAGGTTTCCGATCCGGGCGATTCGCTGTTCTTGAAGGAAGAGCAGGTCGACAAGCTCGAATTCGAGGAAATGAACCTCAAGCTCGAAGACCAGGGCAAGCGCCCCGCGAAAGGCGCCCCCGTCCTTCTTGGCATCACCAAGGCGAGCCTGCAGACGCGGTCTTTCATTTCGGCCGCCTCGTTCCAGGAGACGACGCGCGTCCTCACCGACGCCGCCGTCAACGGCAAGGTCGACAATCTCGAAGGCCTCAAGGAAAACGTCATTGTCGGGCGTCTCATTCCTGCCGGCACCGGCGGCATGATGTCCCGCCATCAGGTCGAGGCGGAACGCCGCGATCAGGCGCTGATCGACGAGCGGGAGCGTCGCCGTGACACCTCGGCGCTGCCGGCGCCAGAGGAACAGCCGGCGGCGGCGCAGTAGCCGGCTTGAATTCGACGAACGGCGGCCTTACCTGGCCGCCGTTCGGTTTTCGGGGCGCCCAAATCAGACGATGGTCCGCGACTTGAATGCAGGCGAGCGATGACCGATTACGACCTTCCCCCGGCGGACCGCGACCTCGTCTTCATCTGCGGCGCGTTGCGTTCGGGGACGACGCTGCTGCGGCTGATGATCAACGATCATCCGGAACTGTCCAATCCCGGCGAAATGGACTTCCTGTTCGAGCCGCCGCCGATGAAGGACGGGCGGCGCGACATGTCGGCCTATGCGCGCGAGCTGGCCTACAACCGGGTGATTCAGAAGCTGGCGCTGAAATTCGATCAGACGCTGGACTATCCTGACCAGATCCGCGCGTTCGTCCGCCAATTGCAGGCGCCCGGCAAGCGGCTGTCGATCAACATTCACCGGCACTTTGACCGGATTCCCGAGATCTTTCCGGCGGCGCGGTACGTTCACCTTTTGCGCGATCCGCGCGATGTGGCAAAGTCCTCGATCGGCATGGGGTGGGTGGGAAATGCCTATCACGGCATCGATCACTGGATCGCGTCCGAACGCGACTTCGAAAAGCTCGCCGCGATCGTCCCGGCAAAGCGCATTCACCGGATGCGGAACGAGGACCTTGTACGGGCGCCCGAAAGGGAGTTGGCGGGGCTTTGCGCGTTTCTGGGTGTCGCCTACGACCCGCTTATGCTCGATTACCCGTCACATACGACCTATGGGCCGCCCGACCCTCGGCTCGTCGAGCAATGGCGAAATGACGCAACGGCGCGCGATCTCGGGCTGGTTGAGGGAAAACTCGGCGACATGCTCGCGTCACGGGGCTACGCCCCCTCCGGCGCAAAGGGCCTGCTACCTGGACCGGTTGAAAGGTTCTGCCTGCGGACGCAGGACCGGTGGGGACGCTGGCGATTCATGATCCGGCGGAACGGCCTTGCCGTCATGGCGGCGGATCTGGTCGGACGCTGGCTGTCGATTGCGCCGCTTGCCGCCTACGCCCGGCGCGCCAAAGCCGCAGCGGCGGCGCGGCATGTGAAATGACATCAACCAGGCGATCGAAGGCCGCAAAGATCGCCGGAAAATGCTGATCGGCCGGCCTTTCATGCGATACGCCGCCGCCGCAGCTTCCGCGCAACCGGACCGATCAACAGGCCGGCCGAAAAATCAGGTCGAAAAGCCTTGAAGCGCTATTGACCCGCCTGATTCACGCAAGTAGGAAGAGCCCCGCTGAAAGGCCGGCAGTCAGTCCATCTGAAACGCGGTCAGTTTAGCCGAACAAGAGTCCGGGGTTTTGGGCGGTGACCCACCGAGTGGGGGCCGCTCGTTTGCGTCGTTTGCGGGATTCTCCGCTTTCGGCGCGCCTTGATGCTGCAAACGACTTTCTGGAGTGCGCATGCCGACGATCCAACAGCTGATCCGCAAGCCGCGGAGCCCGCGCCGGAAGATCAACAAGGTTCCCGCCATGCAGGCGAACCCGCAAAAGCGGGGCGTTTGCACGCGCGTGTACACAACCACGCCAAAGAAGCCGAACTCGGCGCTGCGCAAGGTTGCGAAGATCCGCCTGACCAACGGCTTTGAAGTCATCGGCTATATTCCAGGCGAGGGCCACAACCTTCAGGAACACTCGGTGGTGCTGATCCGCGGCGGCCGCGTGAAGGACCTGCCCGGCGTTCGTTATCACATCATTCGCGGCGTCCTCGACACGCAGGGCGTCAAGGACCGCAGACAGCGTCGTTCCAAATACGGCGCCAAGCGTCCGAAATAAGCGAGGGTCCCATGTCACGTCGCCACCGCGCCGAAAAACGCGAAAATCATCCCGATCCGAAATTCGGCGATCTCGCCGTTTCGAAGTTCATGAATTACGTCATGTATGACGGGAAGAAATCGGCCGCCGAGAAGATCGTCTATGGCGCGCTGGAGCGGATCGAAGGCAAATTGCGCCGCCCGCCGGTCGATGCCTTCAAGGAAGCGCTCGACAATGTGATGCCCTCGATCGAGGTTCGCTCGCGCCGGGTCGGCGGCGCGACCTATCAGGTTCCGGTGGAAGTGCGTCCGGAGCGCCGCGTCGCGCTCGCGATGCGCTGGATCATCACCGCCGCGCGCTCGCGCAACGAAACGACGATGGTCGACCGGCTGTCGAATGAAATCATGGACGCCGCGCAAAATCGCGGCGCCGCGGTAAAGAAGCGCGAAGACACGCACCGGATGGCCGAGGCCAACCGCGCCTTCTCGCATTACCGCTGGTAGAGCCGCAGTCAGAGTTTGAGGAACGAGCCCGATGGCCCGCACGCATAAGATCGAGGACTACCGGAATTTCGGCATCATGGCCCACATCGATGCGGGCAAGACGACGACGACCGAACGCGTCCTCTATTACACGGGCAAGAGTCACAAGATCGGCGAAGTCCACGACGGCGCCGCGACAATGGACTGGATGGAACAGGAGCAGGAGCGGGGGATCACCATCACCTCGGCCGCGACGACCTGCTTCTGGAAAGAAAAGCGCCTCAACATCATCGACACGCCCGGCCACGTCGACTTCACGATCGAAGTCGAGCGTTCGCTTCGCGTTCTCGACGGCGCTGTCTGCCTTCTCGACGGCAACCAGGGCGTCGAACCGCAGACCGAAACCGTCTGGCGCCAAGGCGACAAATACAACGTTCCGCGCATCATCTTCGCCAACAAGATGGACAAGATCGGCGCGGATTTTTATTTCTGCCTCGACTCGATCAAGCAGCGCCTCGGCGTGAAGGCCGTGCCGCTGCAATTGCCGGTCGGCATTGAATCGACTTTCCGCGGCGTCGTCGATCTCCTCGAAATGAAATCGATCATCTGGGAGGAAGAAACCCTCGGCGCCGGCTTCCATGACGAGCCGATCCCGGCTGACCTTCAGGCGAAAGCCGAAGAGTATCGCGCGGCGATGGTCGAGGCGTGCGTCGAACTCGATGACGACGTCATGGCCGACTATCTCGACGGCAAGGAGCCCGACATCGCGACCTTGAAGCGCCTCATCCGCAAGGCGGTCGGTTCGGGTCTTTGGTATCCGGTCCTCTGCGGCTCCGCGTTCAAGAACAAGGGCGTCCAGCCGCTGCTCGACGCCGTCGTCGATTTCCTGCCGAGCCCGCTCGATGTCCCGGCGATCAAGGGCGTCATTCCGGATTCCGAAGAAGAGACCGTGCGCAACGCATCGGACGGCGAGCCCCTGGCGATGCTGGCGTTCAAGATCATGAACGACCCGTTCGTCGGCACGCTGACCTTTTGCCGCGTCTATTCGGGGCATCTCGAATCCGGCACGGCGCTGGTCAACACCGTCAAGGGCAAGAAAGAGCGCGTCGGCCGCATGCTGCTGATGCATGCGAACAGCCGCGAGGAAATCAAGGAAGCCTTCGCCGGCGACATCATCGCCGTCGTCGGGCTGAAGGACACGACGACCGGCGACACGCTGTGCGATCCGGCCAAGCCCGTCGTGCTTGAGCGCATGGTGTTCCCTGAGCCCGTCATCGAACTTGCGGTCGAACCGAAGACGAAGGCGGACCAGGAGAAGATGGGCCTTGCGTTGCAGCGCCTTGCCGCCGAGGACCCGTCGTTCCGCGTCTCGACTGACGAGGAATCCGGCCAGACCATCATCAAGGGCATGGGCGAACTTCACCTCGACATTCTCGTCGACCGGATGAAGCGGGAATTCAAGGTCGAAGCGAATGTCGGCGCCCCGCAGGTCGCCTATCGCGAGAGTTTCACTCGCGCGCACACGATCGACTACACGCACAAGAAACAGACCGGCGGCACCGGGCAGTTCGCGCGCCTGAAAATGAACATCATTCCGCAGGAGCCGGGCAAGGGCTACGAATTCGAATCGAAGATCGTCGGCGGATCGATCCCGCGCGAATATATCCCCGGCGTCATCAAGGGCATCGACTCGGTTCGCAACGCCGGCATGCTGGTCGGATTCCCGATTCTCGATTTCAAGGTCGAACTGATCGACGGCGCGTTCCATGATGTTGACTCGTCTGTGCTCGCCTTCGAAATCGCGGCGCGCGCCGCGATGCGCGAATCAAAGCCGCATCTCGGCATGGCGCTGCTCGAACCGATCATGAAAGTCGAAGTGGTGACGCCGGAAGAGTACACCGGCACGGTCATCGGCGATCTGAATTCGCGCCGCGGCCAAATCCAGAATCAGGAAATGCGCGGCAACGCCAACGTCGTTTACGCGATGGTGCCGCTCGCCAACATGTTCGGTTACGTCAATACGCTGCGGTCGCAGACGCAGGGCCGGGCGAATTACACGATGCAGTTCGACCACTACGAACAGGTTCCGAAAAACGTCCAAGAGGAAGTGCAGGCGAAGATGGCCGGCTAACGGTCGGATCGTCTGGAAGATAAGTCAGGAAAGTCGTCAGGAGACGGAGAAGGTAAAATGGGAAAAGCTAAGTTCGAACGCAACAAGCCGCATGCGAACGTCGGCACGATCGGTCACGTCGACCACGGCAAAACGACCCTGACGGCGTCGATCACCAAGTATTTCGGCGAATTCCGGGCGTATGACCAGATCGACGCGGCGCCGGAAGAAAAGGCGCGCGGCATCACCATCAACACGGCGCATGTCGAATATGAATCGGCGAACCGCCACTATGCGCATGTCGACTGCCCCGGCCACGCCGACTATGTGAAGAACATGATCACCGGCGCCGCGCAGATGGACGGCGCTATCCTCGTCGTGTCGGCGAATGACGGCCCGATGCCGCAGACCCGCGAACACATCCTTCTCGCCCGCCAGGTCGGCGTGCCTGCGCTCGTCGTCTTCATGAACAAAGTCGACATGGTCGACGATCCTGAGCTTCTCGATCTCGTCGAGATGGAAGTGCGCGAACTTCTGTCGAAATATGAATTTCCCGGCGACGACATCCCGATCATTCGCGGCTCGGCGCTCGCCGCCCTCGAAGGCCGCGATCCGGAAATCGGCGAGCAGGCGATTCGCAAGCTTATCGAAGCGGTCGACACCTTCATCCCGACGCCCAAGCGCCCCGTCGACCAGCCGTTCCTGCTGCCGATCGAGGACGTGTTCTCGATTTCGGGCCGCGGCACCGTCGTCACCGGCCGGGTCGAGCGCGGCGTCGTCAATGTCGGCGACGAACTTGAAATCGTCGGCATCCGGGCGACCACCAAGACGACCTGCACCGGCGTTGAAATGTTCCGCAAGCTCCTCGATCGCGGAGAGGCGGGCGACAATGTCGGCGTCCTGCTGCGCGGCATCGAGCGCACCGGCGTTGAGCGCGGCCAGGTCCTGTGCAAGCCCGGCTCGGTGACGCCGCATACGAATTTCGTCGCTGAAGCCTACATCCTGACGAAAGAAGAAGGCGGCCGCCACACCCCGTTCTTCACCAATTACCGTCCGCAGTTCTATTTCCGCACCACTGACGTGACCGGCGTCGTCACCCTCAAAGAGGGCGTTGAAATGGTCATGCCGGGCGACAATGTCGAAATCAACGTCGAGCTGATCGTGCCGATCGCGATGGAAGAAAAGCTCCGCTTCGCCATTCGCGAAGGCGGGCGCACGGTCGGCGCCGGCATCGTCGCCAAGATCGTCAAGTAAGGAACAAGGCGCGGAGCCGATGGCGGCTCCGCGTTACTCTTTGAAGACAAGACCGGACGAAAGCGCAGAGGCGAAGACCCCATGCAACAAAATATCCGCATCAGGCTCAAGGCCTTTGATCATCGCGTCCTCGACGCGTCGACGCGCGAGATCGTGAACACCGCCAAGCGCACCGGCGCGCAGGTGCGCGGGCCGATCCCGCTGCCGACGCGGATCGAGCGGTTCACGGTCAACCGCTCGCCGCATATCGACAAGAAGAGCCGCGAGCAGTTCGAGATGCGCACGCACAAGCGCGTGCTCGACATCGTCGACCCGACGCCGCAGACGGTGGACGCGCTGATGAAGCTCGACCTCTCGGCGGGCGTCGACGTTGAAATCCGGCTTGGCGCCTAGAGGAGCAGGAACGATGCGCACAGGATTGATCGCACGCAAGGTCGGCATGACCCGCGTCTTCGGCGGCGAGGGCGAGCATGTCCCGGTGACGGTGATGCAGCTTGAGGGCTGTCAGGTCGTCGGACAGCGGACCAAGGAAAAGAACGGCTATACCGCTGTCCAGCTCGGCGCCGGCGCCGCCAAGGCAAAGCGCCTGTCGAAAGCCGACCGCGGCCAGTTCGCGAAAGCCAATGTCGAGCCGAAGCAGCAGCTGACGGAGTTTCGCGTTTCGGACGACAACCTGGTCGATATCGGCGCCGAATTGTCGGCGGCGCATTTCCTCGTCGGCCAGAAGGTCGACGTCACCGGCACGACGATCGGCAAGGGCTTTGCCGGCGCGATGAAGCGTCACAATTTCGGGGGCTTGCGCGCGACGCACGGCGTTTCCGTCTCTCACCGTTCGCACGGCTCAACCGGCCAGCGTCAGGACCCCGGCAAGGTGTTCAAGAACAAGCGCATGGCCGGCCATATGGGCGACGTTCAGTGCACGACGCAGAATGTCGAGGTCGTGCGCATCGACGAAGAGCGCGGCCTTATCCTGCTCAAGGGCGCAATCCCGGGCCCGAAGGGCGGCTGGGTCGAGATCCGCGACGCTGTTCGCACCGACGCGCCCAAAGATTTGCCTATGCCCGCCGCGATCAAGGCGAAAGCTGGAGCCGAGTCATGAAACTTGATGTCATCAGCTTCGACGCCGGCAAAGCGGGATCGATCGATCTCGCAGACGAGGTCTTCGGCCTTGAGCCGCGCAAGGACATCCTGCACCGCATGGTCGTGTACCAGCTCGCCAAGCGCCAGCAGGGCACGCACAAATCGAAACCGCGCAACGAAGTCAGGATGACTTCGAAGAAAATGTACAAGCAAAAGGGCACCGGCGGCGCCCGTCACGGCAACAAGGCGGCCCCGCAGTTCCGCGGCGGCGGCACC
>JBGSNB010000134.1:0-2466 GCA_041739835.1 Parvularculaceae bacterium
ATCTGACGCCGGCGGCGGCGTCGTCTCCTACGGGGTCGGCGGCTCCGCCGTGTATCCCTTGTCCGACAACGCCGCGCTGACATTTTTCGGCGGCTATGACCGGCTCGCCGGCGACGCGGCCAGATCGCCGCTCGTCGACCTCAGGGGCGACCGCGACCAGCTGACGCTCGGCGTCGCCTTCGGGTACCGCTTTGGCTGGGGCGGCGGCGTTTAGGTCGCTAGCCGGCGCCCGCCATCTCCGCAAATTCGCACAACAACATCCGCGTGTCCCTCGGATCGATGATGTCCTCGATCAGGAACTGCTCCGCCGTGCGGAAGGGCGAGGTGACGGCGGAAAGGCGCGCCTTGATCTTGGCAAGCTCCGCGGGCGGATCATCGGCTGTCGCCAACTCCGCCTTGTAGGCGACCTCGGCGCCGCCTTCCATCGGCAGCGATCCCCAGTCGCCGGAGGGCCAGGCGAAGCGGTACTGGAAGCGCGTGTGGTCCGACATCGCGGCGCCGGCGACGCCATAGGCCTTGCGGATGATGACGGAGCACCACGGGATCGTCGCCCGGTAGATCGCGTTCATCGCCTCGACGCCCCGGCGGATGGTTCCCGCTTTTTCCGCTTCGAGCCCGATCATGAAGCCCGGATTGTCGACGAGGTGGATGATTGGCAACCGGAATAATTCGGCGAGTTCGACAAACCGCCGCGCCTTGTCCGACGCATCCGCGGTCCACGAGCCGCCGAGAAACGTCGGATCGCTCGCCAGAACCGCGACCGGATAACCGTCAAAGCGCGCGAAGGCGGTGATGACCGATCGGCCCCAGCGCGCGCCCATTTCAAAGACGCTGTCCTTGTCGGCGACCGATTTGATCACCTTGCGCATCGAATAGGCTTGTCGTTTGTCGCGCGGCACGATCGACAGCAGATCTTCGTCGCGACGCGTCGCCGGATCATGATTGATCGTCCGTGTCGCGCGCGCCTTCGCCGAGGAGGGGAGATAGGAGAGAAACGCGCGCGCCCGCGCAAAGGCTTCCGCTTCGGTCTCCGCTTCGTCGTCGATGACGCCATTGCGGGCATGAATGTCGGCGCCGCCGAGCGCCTCATTGCCTAGGTCCGCCTCGCCGATGCCGGCGGCGACTTTGGGGCCGGCGGTGAACACCTGCGCGATCCCGCGCACCATCACCGAATAATGGCTGGCGACGAGACGCGCCGCGCCGAGCCCGGCGCAGGACCCGAGCGCCAGCGCGACAACCGGAACCGCAGCAAGATTTTTGACGACATGCTCCCACCCCGGAACGAAGGGCACATAAGTGAAGCCGAGCTGCTCAAGGCTCCTGACCGACCCGCCGCCGCCGGTGCCGTCGATCATGCGGATCAAGGGCAGGCCCATCTCATGCGCCATCTGTTCGGCCTGCGCGAATTTGCGGTGAATGGCGGCGTCAGCGGCGCCGCCTCTCACCGTGAAATCATCGGCGCTGGCGACGATGGTCCGCCCCTCGATGCGGCCGCGCCCGAAGATGAAATTCGAGGCGGCGAAATCCTCCAGCGTTCCGTCTGCGGCGTATCGCCCCTTGCCGGCGATCTTGCCGATCTCGCGGAAGGAATTTTCATCGAGCAGCGCGGCGAGCCGTTCGCGGGCGTTCAGCTTGCCGCGCTCTTTCTGGCGCGCGAGTTTTTCCGCGCCGCCCATTTTTTCGGCAAGCGCCTCGCGGCGGCGCAGCTCTTCGAGTTCTTTCTCCCAGGACATGGCGCGATCAATCGCCGGGATGGGGCGGGGGATCAAGGCGGAGAATGGGCAAAGTCAAACGCCCCGTTCTTCTCCCGCAAGCGGGGGAGCAAAGCGCAGGCCTGATCAATCCTGGAAATCCAGCCCCAGATCGAGGCAGGGCGCCGAATGGGTGATCGCGCCTGACGAGATGACATCGACACCGGTCATCGCGATCGCCTTGACGCTGTCGAGCGTCACGCCGCCGGAGGCCTCGAGCACCGCGCGGCCCTTGTTCAAGGTCACCGCAAGGCGAAGATCGTCGATTGACATATTGTCGAGCAGGATGATGCGTGCGCCGTGCTCCAGCGCCTCTTCCATCTGTTCGAGGCTGTCGACCTCGATCTCGATCGCCGTCATGTGACCGACCGCCGCCTTCGCCGCTTTCATCGCCTCGGCGACGCCGCCGGCGGCGATGATGTGATTGTCCTTGATCATCACCGCGTCGCCAAGGCCGAAGCGGTGATTCGCGCCGCCGCCGCAGCGGACGGCGTATTTCTCGAAGGCCCGGAGCCCCGGCGTCGTCTTCCTTGTGCAGACGATTTTCGCGCGCGTGCCGGCGACGGCGTCGACAAAGCGCGCGGTGAGGCTCGCGACGCCGGAAAGTCGCCCGAGGAAATTGAGCGCGACGCGCTCCGCCGTCAAAATGCCGCGCGCCGGCCCCTCGACGCGCATCACCGCGTCGCCGTCCTCGACCTTCGCGCCGTCGGCGCTG
>JBGSNB010000186.1:0-3606 GCA_041739835.1 Parvularculaceae bacterium
GCCTCGATCACCATCACCGCATCGGCATCCATCGCGGTCATCACGATGGCAATGGCGGTCAGTTGCTCGCCGCGTGTCACCTGATAGCGGGCCGAGGCCGGCGGGGCGTCTGGCAAGACCGAAACGCAGGCGGAGAGCGAGATCGCAGCGGCGAGCGACAGGATTCTCATGGCTGGCCCTCATAGAGCGGCGTCGACTCGCCGAGAAGATAGCCGCGCGGATCGCGGTCGATTTCACGCAACACCTGATCGAGCGTCCTGAACATCGCCCGCGCCTCGGCGACGGCGGGGCCGACCTGCGCCAGACCCTGATCAGTGAAAATGCGGATCGATTCGCGGTTTTCGGCGACGGCGCCGCGCATTTCCGCGACCAGCGCCTTGGTCTCGGCCAGCGTCGCACGCGCTTCAGCGACCGTCGCCGGCGCGTCATTCGCCAGCAATTTGTCGAGACTGTCGGCGGTCGCGCTGAGTTTCGCGGAAGCGACCGCGAAATTCTCAATCGTCGCCGCGATATTCTCATCCTGTTCGGCGAGCGTCGCCGTCAGCGTATCGACGCTGGCCAGTATCCTGGTGAAGGCCTCGGTGTTCTCCTCCGACAAGAGCCGGTTCGCGGAGGCGATGATGTCGTTGCCGCCGGCGAGAATTTGGGCGATGCCGCCGGCGTCCGCCTCGATTTTCGGCACGCCGCGCGTCACATTTTTCAAGAGCTCCTCCTCTGCGCTGCCGCCGACGAGCTGGATGATCGCAAGGCCGGTGAAGCCGACGAGTTCAAGCTCGGCCTTGGTGTCGGTCTTGACCGGCGTGTCGCTGTCGACCCTGATTCGCGCGATGACGATCCCCGGATTGTCAGGCGCGATCGTCAGCTCACGAACTTCGCCCTTCTGGATGCCGTTGAAACTGACCGCGGCGCCGACCGAAAGGCCGGAGACGCGCTCGCGGAAAATGACATCATATTCGTCGTAATTGCGCTTGGTCTGGCCGAGCCACAGCACAAAACCGAAGGCGAGCGCGACCGTGATGAGGACGACGGCGCCGATCAACACATAATGCGCGCGCGTTTCCATGACGCTACACCTTCTCGGCGGGCGCGGGCCCGCTTGGTTTCTTCGCCGACAGCGCGGCGCGGCCGCGCGGCCCCGAAAAATATTCCTGTATCCATGGATGCGCCGATCGGCGCACCTCGTCGAGCGTTCCGATCGCGATCACCTTCTTTTCGGCCAGCACCGCCACCCGGTCGCAAGTCGCATGCAGCGTATCGAGATCATGCGTCACCATAAACACCGTTAACCCTAAGGAATTCTTGAGGCTGACGATCAGCCGGTCGAAGTTCTCGGCGCCGATCGGGTCAAGCCCCGACGTCGGCTCATCGAGAAAGACGATCTCCGGGTCGAGCGCAAGCGCGCGCGCAAGGCCCGCGCGCTTGTTCATGCCGCCCGACAACTCTGAGGGGTATTTCGCCCCGGCGTCGGCCGGCAGGCCGGACATCGAGATTTTCATCGCCGCGATATCCGCCGCCAGATCCTTCGGGAGTTTCAGGTGTTCGTGGATCGGCGCCATGACGTTCTGAGCGACGGTCAGCGAAGAGAAGAGGGCGCCGCCCTGGAACATCACGCCCCATCGCCGTTCAATCTCGATCTGCTCTTGCGGCGACTTTTCATAAAAGTTCATGCCGAAGATCTTCACCGTTCCGGCCGTCGGCGGCTTCAGGCCGATGATCGCGCGCATCAGCACGGACTTGCCGGTTCCCGATCCGCCGACGACGCCGAGAATCTCATTGCGGCGGACCACGAGATCGAGATCGTCATGGATGACGTTCTCGCCGAATTGCGTGCGCAATCCTTCGACTTCGATCACCGGATCGAGGGCGTTCGCCATCTAGTAGTCGATCTCCAGAAAGAACATCGCGAAAAAGGCGTCGAGAATGATGACGAGGAAGAGCGACTGGACGACCGACAGGGTCGTGCGCTGACCTAGGCTCTCCGAACTGCCCGCGACCTCCATGCCCTGAAAGCAGCCGACGACCGCAATCACGAAGGCGAAGAACGGCGCCTTGATGAGGCCGACCCAGAAATTTGACATCGCGATCGTGTCCTGCAGCCGCCCGATGAAGAAGGCGGGCGAGATCTCCATTGCCGTCCACGCGACAAGGCCGCCGCCGACGATGCCGAGCATTGCCGCCAGAAACGCCAGGATCGGCATCATCAGGATAAGGGCGATAACGCGGGGCAGGACCAGCACCTCCATCGGATCAAGCCCGAGCGCCCGCAGGGCGTCGATTTCCTCGCGGATTTTCATGGTGCCGATCGCGGCGGTGAAAGCGCTTCCCGACCGTCCGGCGACGAGGATCGCCGCGAGCAGGACGCCGAATTCGCGCAGGACGGAAATGCCGACGAGTTCGACCGTGAACACTTCCGCATTGAAGAGGCGCAGGATCTTCGCGCCCATGAAAGCGACCACGGCGCCGATCAGGAACGACATCAACCCGATGATCGGCACCGCATTTAGGCCGGCCTCCTCGAGGTGGTAGAAGATCGAAGTCAGGCGCAAACGCTTCGGGTTCAGCGCGACGCGCCACGCCGTGATCAGCGTCAGCCCGACGAAACTCAGAATATCGAGCGCGGCGTAATAGCTCTCGACAACGCCCTGCCCCAGCCGGTTCGTCATCATCAAGAAGGCGTTGCGTGACGCCGGCTCGACGTCGCAGGGCGCAAGATGTGGCTTTACATCGCCGAGGAGCTTTGCATGAGCGTCGCTGGCGCCGATGATCCGGGACCGCTCGGTGCGCTTCGAACAGGACTGGAGCAGCCGTTCGAGCACCATCGCGCCGGCGGTGTCGAGCCGCCCGACGCCGGAAACGTCGATCAAGAGCTCGCGGCCGACCGAATCATCCTCAAACGTCCGCAGATCGCCGTCGATCGGCCCGAGATGCCGCGCGAGCCAGTCGCCGGTCGCCACCAGGCGCAAGAGCCCGTCCTTGATATCGACCGAGTAGGCGGCGGGCTGCATTGTTCCTCGCGGACTTATTGGTTAACGCCGCATTTACGGCGCGCGTATTGCATTGTCACTCTCTAGCGCGGGATGATAAATTCATCCTGAATTATGGTGAACGGCGCTTAACATTTCGCGCTTTTCAGCGGATTTCACTGGGGTTTCGGAGCTTCTCGAGTGGCCAAGTCGGTATTTGCGTCGAAATTTCGCTGGCTGGCGGCGCTGCCGCTCGTCGCGCTGGTGGCGGTCATGGCCGGCCTCGCGGTGACGACCCTCGCGAATGCAGATGCGCGCCATGGCGGGGCGCGCGAGCACCTGTTCGACCTCTATCAGAGGCTGTTCCCGGCGAAGATCTCCGCCGCATCGTCCTTTCATGTCGTCGAAATCGATCAGGAGAGCATCGAGAAGGTCGGTCCCTGGCCCTGGCCGCGCTCCCTGATCGCCGAACTCGTTACCGCAAGCTCCAATGCCGGCGCCAAGGGCGTGCTTTATGTCGATGGCGTCGACCGGCCCGATCCGCTCTCGCCGGAGACGATCGGGGATTTCTGGCTGGCCGGCACGCGCGACCAGCGGCTGGCGCAGCAACTGGCGCTGCTCCCGCGCACCGATCTCATGCTCG
>JBGSNB010000222.1:0-4824 GCA_041739835.1 Parvularculaceae bacterium
GGCTCGGACGATGCCGTCGATTGGCCAAAGACTGGGAAAAAACAATCGCTTCGTGCGAAGCATGGATGCTCATCGCATCAATCAGAGTGCTCGCCAGAAAAATCGCAAGGGCTCGCTATGAATTTTGATTCAGACACTAAGTCCGTCGCGCGAGAAAACTCTTTTGTCATGCAGCGGCGCAGCATAGGCTCAGCCGTTCATCGACAGGGCGGACAATGGCGGCGACGGGCAGCTTCAAGTCGAAACTGGTGGCCGCCTTCGCGGGGCTGATGGCCGTCATCGCGACCTTGTCCGCCGGCGCTGTTTTCGGCCTGAACCGCGTCCATGACCTTTCTGAGCGCAGCCGCTACGCGCATCAGGTTCTTGCAACCTATCTCGATCTTTCCAACAACACCTACCAGCTCTTCAAGCAGTTGTCTGATGCGGTGCTGATCGGCGACCTTGACCGGCAGGAAGGCGAAAACGCGTTGTTGCAGGCGATCAAGGCGGACATTGTAGAAGCGCGCCGACTGATCGCGGAAGAAGTCCGACTTTATGGCGGCGCCGAGGACGAAACGAGCGAACTCGAACTCTTGTCGCGGATCGAGAGTCAGGTCGGGGTCATCCAGCGCGAACATGCCGAAATCATGTCCCTGATCGGCGCGGTAGAACGCCGCGAGTTGAGGACCCGCTTGATCATGCTGCTGGAACGGCGGATCGATCGTGAATTCAGCGCATTGATCAATGAAGCGATTGCCGAGGAAACGAGGGAAGTGTCGGTGACTGATGCGCGGCTGGAATCGGCATCGCTGACGACGCGTCGCTTTTCGTCGGCGATCGCCGCTATCTCATTGCCGCTGGCGGCATTCGTTCTCTATCACCTGTACCGGAGTTTCTGGCGATCTCTCGACGCGCTTGCCGACGGCGCCGACTCATACGCCCGCGGCGAATTCGACCAACATATTCCGCAGACGCTGGCGTCGGAATTCGAGACGATCCGTCTGCGCCTCATCGATATGGCGCGCGACCTCGTCGCCAGCCGCCGCGCCATCGAGGCGTCGAACGCCTCGCTTGAGGAGACCGTCACCGACCGCACGGCGGCGCTGGCGGAAGCCAAGGCCCGGCTCGAGGAGAGCGACAGCGCGCGCCGGCGGTTTTTCGCCGACATCAGCCACGAACTCCGCACGCCGTTGACAGTCATTCGCGGCGAGGCGGAAATCGCCTTGCGCGGCGCCGTCAAATCGACTGAGGAATACCGATCGAGCCTGAAGCGCATTGTCGACCAGACCGCGCAAACGACCAGGCTGGTTGAAGATCTCCTGTTCATCGCGCGCGCGGATTCGGGCGAGCCGCGGATGGAAATGCGCTCCGTCGCCGTATGGGCGCTGGTGTCGGATGTCGTGAAGAATTTCGAGGCGGCGGGCGCCGAGAAATCGTTGGCCATTCGCGCGGACTGCGACCTACCGGAAGCCGTCGTGCTTGGCGATCGCGGGCGCCTGCGTCAGGTGTTTTCGATCCTCCTCGACAATGCCGTGCGATATTCACGCGAATTCGGCGAAATCAACGTCAAGGTCGGCGGAACCAACGGCGACGTCCTCATCAGCGTCGAGGACGACGGCATCGGCATACACGATGATGAGATCGACCGCGTGTTCGAGCGTTTTTATCGGGGCGGCAACGCGCAGCAGAACGCCGGCGGCGCCGGCCTCGGCCTGCCGGTGGCGAAGGCCATAATTGAGGCGCATAATGGCCACATTCGACTTGCATCTTCGCCGCAGGGCGGCGTTGCGGCGATCATTCGCCTGCCGATCGAAAGCAAATTGAAGGCGATTTCGTGACGATTCTCATTATCGAGGATGATGAGCGCGTTTCTTCCTTTCTCAAGCGCGGGCTTGAGGCCGAGGGCTACGGCGTCCGCGTCGCTCGCGACGGCGTCGCCGGTCTTGCGATGGCGGTGGCGCAGGACAGCAAGGTCATCATCCTTGACCTGAAGCTGCCCGGCATCGAAGGGATGGAGGTTTGCCGCGAGATCCGCGCGCGCGGCGTTTATTCTCCGATATTGATGCTGACCGCGCGCGACACTTTGGAGGACAAGGTCCAGGGGCTTGAGACCGGCGCCGACGATTATCTCACCAAGCCGTTCGCCTTCGATGAGCTGATGGCGCGCGTCAACGCGCTTGCGCGTCGGGGAAGAAATTTCGAGTCGAAGCCGACGCGGCTCAGCGTCGGCGATCTCGTCTTCGATCGCGAGTCGCTGCGCGTCCGCCGCAGCGAGCGCGCCATCGACATGACGTCGAAAGAACTGGCGATACTCGAACTGCTGATCGCGAACCCTGGCAAGGTCTTCAGCCGGGAGCGGATTCTTGCGTCGATCTGGGGCGCGGACATGGACCCGCTGACCAATATCGTCGAGGTCTATATCGGCAAGATGCGCAAGAAAATCGACGGCGAGGGCGGCCCGCCCTTGCTGCAGACCGTGCGCGGGCGCGGCTACCGGCTCTCGGCCGGCGAAGGCGAGGATTAGGCGTTCCCAAAGGGTTTTCGCGCGCGCGGTTTGCGCTTCCCCCGCTTCCGCCCTATGGAAGCGGCGCGTTATTGAACCGGACCGTCCCATGACCGCCATCACGCCCGAAATTGTCGCCGAGCACGGCCTCAAGCCCGATGAATTCGCCCGCATCAAGGAGCATCTCGGGCGCGAGCCGAATTTCCTTGAGCTCGGGATTTTTTCGGTCATGTGGTCGGAGCACTGCTCCTACAAATCCTCGCGCCGGCATCTGAAAAAACTGCCGACATCGGCGCCGTGGGTGATCTGCGGACCCGGCGAAAATGCGGGCGTCATCGACATCGGCGCGGGCCCGGACGGCGCAAAACTTGCCGCCGTCTTCAAGATGGAAAGCCACAACCATCCATCCTTCATCGAGCCGTATCAGGGCGCCGCGACCGGGGTCGGCGGCATCATGCGCGACGTCTTCACCATGGGCGCGCGCCCGGTCGCCAACATGAACGCTCTGAGGTTCGGCGCGTGGGACAATGCGCGCACGCGCCATCTCGTATCCGGCGTCGTCGCCGGCATCGGCGGCTACGGCAATTGCATGGGCGTGCCGACCGTCGGCGGCGAGACGAATTTCCACGAAGGCTACAACAACAATATCCTGGTCAACGCGATGACGGTCGGCGTCGCCGAAAAGCACCGCATTTTCTACTCGGCGGCGCGCGGAAGCGGGAATCTGGTCGTCTATGTCGGTTCAAAGACAGGACGCGACGGCATTCACGGCGCGACCATGGCGTCGGCCGAATTCGACGACGCGTCCGAGGAAAAGCGCCCGACCGTTCAGGTCGGCGATCCGTTCACGGAGAAACTGCTCCTCGAAGCCTGCCTCGAACTGATGGCGTCGGACGCGATCATCGCCATTCAGGACATGGGCGCGGCGGGCCTCACCTCGTCATCCTGCGAAATGGCGGCGAAGGGCGGGGGCGGCTTTGATCTCGACCTCGACAAGGTGCCGCAGCGCGAAGCGGAGATGACCGCCTATGAGATGATGCTCTCCGAATCGCAGGAGCGCATGCTGATGGTCTTGAAGCCCGGGCGCGAGGAGGAGGCCAAGGCCGTCTTCGACAAATGGGGCATCGATTTCGCGGTGATCGGCGTCACCACCGGGTCCGGGCGTCTCGTCATCCGGCACAAGGGCGTCGTCGAGGCCGACATTCCGGTCGCGCCGCTTTCTGACGCCGCGCCGAACTACGACCGTCCGGTCGCGGCGCTCGAAAAGCCGGCGCCGCTGGAAGACCGGACCGTCACGGTGCGCGAGGCGCTGCTCACCATGAAGGCGGCAAAGTCAGACGCGGAATTGAGGATCATCGTGGACGCGCTGATCGGCGATCGCGTCAAGGCGCTGTCCGGCGTTGATGCGATCGGCGTCACCGTCGCAAGGGGCGAAGCCAGGCTCTATGTCCGCCTGAATCCGGACGAGACCTCGTCCTTTGCGCCGCTTGAGGAGGCGGCAAAAAACCTCAAGGAAACCAGCATCCTCGATCATGCCGCTTTCGAGACGCATGAAGAGACGGTCGATCTGGCGGATCGGCCGGGCGCGCATTCGACGCTGACCGCGCTCGGCATGTTGATGCAATCGCCCGACCTTTGCTCGCGTCGCTGGATCTGGGAGCAATATGATCACACCGTGATGGGCGACACGGTGATCGCGCCGGGCGGCGACGCGGCGCTTGTCCGCCTGCATGGCACGAACCGCGCGCTCGCCATCACCACTGACGTCACGCCGCGCTATGTGAAGGCAGATCCGCATGAGGGCGGCAAGCAGGCGGTCGCCGAGACCTGGCGCAATATCTGCGCGGTCGGCGCGGCGCCGCTGGCGATCACCAATTGTCTCAATTTCGGCAATCCGGAACGCCCGGAAATCATGGCGCAGCTGGTCGGCGCCATCGAGGGCATGGCGGAAGCCTGCGAGGCGCTGAACTATCCCGTCATTTCCGGCAATGTCTCGCTCTATAACGAGACCAATGGCGTCGCCATCCCGCCGACGCCCGCGATCGGCGGCGTTGGAATCATTGAGGATGCGACCAAGGCGGTTCGCATCGGCGGCGCGCTCGCGGGCGACGAGTTGATCGCCGTCGGCGTGACGCGCGGACATCTCGGGCAGTCGCTTTACATGCGCGACCTCTTCGGCGTCGAGACCGGCGCGCCGCCGCATGTCGATCTCGACGTCGAGCGGCGAAACGGCGAAGCCATCCGCAAGCTGATCGCCGAAGGTCTTGTCACCGCCTGCCACGATGTTTCGGACGGAGGCATCTTGGTCGCCGCCGCGGAAATGGCGCTCGCGGCGGGCGAGG
>JBGSNB010000228.1:0-5203 GCA_041739835.1 Parvularculaceae bacterium
CGGCCTCAACCAGCGGGCGCGGCGCCGCGATGGCGCCAGCCTCGGCGTCCGGCGCCCAGGAAGAACGGCCCCAGGCGACCAGCGCAAATCCGATCAGCAGGGCGGCGGCGGCGATGTATGTCCTGTTTTGACGCATGTCGAACCCGGATAATGGTTTACGAAACCTTATTTCGGGCGAAGACAGGCAATATCCCTGCCATCGGGGGCGTCGCGCGGGCCGGACTCTTGCGCGTCGGCCCCAACCGTTGGAAGAGGCGGGTCCATGACCCGGATCCTCATCACTTCGGCGCTGCCCTACATCAACGGCATCAAGCATCTCGGCAATCTTGTCGGCTCCATGCTGCCGGCGGATGTCTATGCGCGGTTCGAGCGCGCGCGGGGGGCGGAGGTGTTATTCCTCTGCGCGACCGACGAGCACGGCACCCCGGCGGAACTCGCCGCCAGGGCCGCCGGCCAGACCGTCGAGCAATATTGCGCCGAGCAGCACGACATCCAGAAAAAGGCCTGCGCCGAGTTTGCGCTCTCATTCGACCATTTCGGCCGGTCATCGAATCCGCAGAATGAAAGACTGACCCAGCATTTCGCGCAGATCCTTGAAGCGAACGGGCTTATCGAGGAACGCGTCGACCGCCAGATCTACTCCGTCGACGACCAGCGTTTCCTGCCGGACCGCTATGTCGAGGGCACATGCCCGCATTGCGCCTATGAAAGGGCGCGCGGCGACCAGTGTGACAATTGCGGGCGGCTGCTCGATCCGATCGATCTGAAAGACCCCTATTCGTCGATCTCGGGGTCGAAGAACATCGAAGTGCGGGAGACGAAGCACCTCTATCTCCTGCAATCGAGCCTGCAAAAGAAGATCGCCGACTGGGTCGCCTCAAAACCGGACTGGCCTCCCTTGACGAAATCGATCGCCGGCAAATGGATCAAGGAAGGCCTCAAAGACCGCTCGATCACGCGCGACCTCTATTGGGGCGTGCCGGTCGAGGTCGACGGCAAGCCGCGCCCCGGTTTCGAGGCGAAAGTCTTTTACGTCTGGTTCGACGCGCCGATCGAATATATCGCGTGTACGGAGGAATGGGCGGACGCCGGCGATGGGCGCGACTGGCGCAGCTGGTGGCGTCTCGACGAAGGCGCCGGGGACGTTCGTTACCTGCAATTCATGGGCAAGGACAATGTCGCCTTCCACACGGTTTCGTTTCCCTGCACGATCATCGGCTCCGGGGAGCCGTGGAAGACCGTCGACGCGCTGAAATCCTTGAATTGGCTCACTTGGTATGGCGGAAAGTTTTCGACCAGCGAGAAGCGCGGCATCTTCATGGACCAGGCGCTGGAGATCCTGCCCGCCGATTACTGGCGATGGCATCTGATGGCGAACGCGCCGGAATCGGACGACGCGTCCTTCACGCTCGAACATTTCGCCGGCGTCGTGAACAAGGACCTCGCCGATGTCTTAGGCAATTTCGTCAACCGCATCACAAGATTTTGCGCTTCTAAATTCGGGCAGGAAGTGCCCGCGGCGGGCGCCTTTGGCGACGTCGAAGAAAAGCTCATCTCCGATCTCGACGCCAAAATCGCCGCTTACACCGCGGCGCTCGAGGCGATGGAGTTCAGGAAAGCCTTCGCCGAGCTGCGCGGCATATGGGTCGCGGGGAATGAATATCTGCAAATCGCCGCGCCGTGGACCGCGTTCAAGACCGATCCTGACAGAGCGGCGGCGGGCGTCCGCGCAGGGCTGAACCTCATCGTCCTTTTCGCTGCGCTGTCGGCGCCGGTGATCCCGCAGACGGCGGAGAAAATGGGGAAGACCTTCGGGCTTCTCGGCGATGATCTGTTCCCATGGCCGACATCGGCGCGCGAGGCGCTGTCGCGCTTGAAGCCCGGCCACAAATTCGACCTGCCTGACGTCCTTTTCAAAAAGATCGAGGACGAGCAAGTTGCGGAATGGCGAGTGAAGTTTGGTGCGGAGTGAAACTGGTCGTGTCCACCCATGAGCGTCATCCTGGATGCGTTGCGGCGCGAAGCGGTGCAAGACTGATCCGGGTCTGGCGCCGTATCGACGAGATCCCGCCACAGCGGCGCAACGCTTCGCCTTGCGCCGCGCGCGGGATGGCGCAAATTGTCTAAGGAGCCGATTAAAATGAAAAACCTCTTTTCCCTTGAAAACCGCACCGCGCTCGTCACCGGCGGGTCGCGCGGCATCGGCAAGATGATCGCCCGCGGGTTTCTGGAGTATGGCGCGCGCGTCTACATCTCCTCGCGGAAGTCCGAACAGTGCGAGCAAGCGGCGGAGGAATTGTCGAAATACGGCAAATGCGTCGCCATTCCGCAGGACGTCTCGACAATTGAAGGCTGCAAAATTCTCGAGCGCGCCTATGGCAAGCACGAGTCGGCGCTCGACATTCTCGTCAACAATGCCGGCGCCGCCTGGGGCGCCGAGTTCGACGAGTTTCCGGAAAGCGGCTGGGACAAGGTGATGGATTTGAACGTCAAATCGCCGTTTTTCCTGACGCAGGCGTTCCATGCGCGGATGAAGGCGGCGGCAAGCCCTCAAAAGCCCGGCAAGGTGATCATGATCGCTTCGATCGACGGCATCCGCATCAATCCGTGGGAGACTTATCCCTATCAGGCGTCCAAGGCGGCGCTCATCCATCTGACGCGGCGGATGGCGGCGCGGCTCATCAAGGATCATATCTGCGTATCCGGCATCGCGCCCGGCGCCTTTGCGTCCGAAATGAACAAGGCCGCGCGCGATCATCAGGAAATGGTCGCGAAAATGGTGCCGGCGGGACGCATCGGCGCGGATGAAGACATGGCGGGCGCCGCGATCTTCCTCGCGAGCAGAGCCGGCGATTATGTCGTCGGCGACACGCTGGCGGTCGACGGCGGCGTCGCCTATTCCTCCTTCGGACATTTCGGAGGATGAACCGCGTGACCGATCAAGTTCCCATCGACTCGCCTTTCCACGCCAAATCGACCGCCGCGGAGGTCGTCAGGGGCGTCGATCTTTCGGGCAAATTCGCGATCGTCACCGGCGGCTATTCCGGCATCGGCGTAGAGACGGTGCGCGCGCTCGCCGGCGCCGGCGCGGAAATCATGGTTCCGGCGCGCGATGTCGCCAGGGCGAAGGACGCGCTAAAGACGATCACCGGCAAGATCGGCGTCGCCGCGATGGACTTGTCGGATCTTGCGAGCGTTCGCAAATTCGCCGCCGACATGGTCGCGGCGGGAAGGCCGGTCCACCTCCTCATCAACAATGCCGGCATCATGGCCTGCCCCGAGACGCGCGTCGGGCCGGGGTGGGAATTGCAGTTCGCGACCAATCACATCGGCCATTTCGCGCTGACGAACGCCTTGGCGCCGCTGCTGCGCAAGGCGAAGGGCGCACGCGTCGTTGCGCTCTCCTCGACGGGCCACAAGATCTCGCCGATCCGCTGGGGCGACATCCACTTCACCAAGGAGCCCTACCAGAAATGGCCCGCCTACGGACAATCGAAAACGGCGAATGCGCTGTTCGCGCGCGACCTCAACCGCCGCCTGAAGAATGACGGCGTCGAAGCGTTCGCGGTTCATCCCGGCGGCATCGTGACGCCGTTGCAGCGGCACCTCGAGAAAGAAGAGATGATCGCGCTCGGCTGGCTCGGGCCGGACGGCGAGATCTCGCCCATGGCGAAGGCGCTGTTCAAGACGCCGGAGCAGGGGGCGTCGACGACGGTCTTCGCCGCAACCAGCGCGCTCCTCAACGGCAAGGGCGGCGTTTATTGCGAGGATTGCAACATCGCGGCGCTCGGCGGCGCTGACGCGCCGCGCTGGGCGCAAGTGCAGCCCTATGCCTGCGACAATGCGGAAGCCGAACGGCTCTGGATCGAAACCGAGGCGATGGTCGCCTGAACTGAAATCCGGACGGCCTCTTTGCGGGGCCGTCCGGGCGAATTCGGCAGGCCGGAGCGCGCTACTTTTTCTTCTTCGTTTCGCTTTCCGCTTTCGCGAGTTCCGCGCGCAATTTCGCCATAACTTCCTGGCGACGCTTTTCCTCTTCCTTGGCCTGAAGCTCCATATGCGCGATCGCTTTCTTCAGCGCTTCGGCTCGGGCCGCAGGGTCCTTTTCGCCGCCGGCGGACGCGATGCAAACGACGCTCTTCTTGTTGCTGCTCCCGTCCACCGACGTGGTGTCTTCATCGATATCGATCAGCGCGCCGCCCTCGTCATCGCAGTCGATATCCATCGGGTGATCGCCGTCGCCTTTGAAGATCATGATCTTGCGCTTCTCTCCGGGCGCACCGTCGGCGCTCGCCCAGGCGAAGGCGCCCGGCGCTTCGGGCGCGCGCGAGATGTCGATTGTTTGAGCTTCCCCGTCCTTGTCGATCAAGGTGATCGTTTCGAACGGCATTTTTTCGTCAGCGCCATAGACTTTTTCGGAGACGAGGACGCCGTTCTTGTCCCAGACCTTGACCGTGCGCTGGCCGTCTTCGTTGCGGACCTCGATCTTGTGCGCGCCGTCGACGCCGTCGATCTTCAGCTTTTCATCGCCATCGACGCTGATGACGCTGACGGAGGACGACTTCTTCTCGGTCTTGATGACCTTTTCCTTTTTCTTCGGCGCGGTCTCGTCAGCGGCGTAGGAATAGCTGGCGCTGGCGCCGACGCCGGCGATGATCAGTGCGGCGGCGAGGGCGCGGCCGACGGCAGCCCCGGTCTTCCTTGCGGATTTCATCAACATCAATCTCTCCTTCAGGTGGTTGGACATGGCGAGGCTGGCGGCCGGCGTCGCGCAGCGGCTGGCCGCCGCTTTCACGATCGCTGCGCCATAAGCGTAGGAAATGTTCGGAAACGACGCGTTCGTCGCCAGCACCGAGGCGTCGCACGCCGCTTCCTGATCGGCGCGAAACGCCTCGAACGCATAATGCACGAGCGGGTTCGGCCATTGCGCGGCGCGAAAGACGATCGCGGCGAATGTCGTGAAAAGATCGCCGCGCCGGATATGTGCAAATTCATGCGACAGCGCGAGTTGCCGTTCTACGCTTGAGTAAGCGCTCTCGAAATCCGCCGGCAGAATGACGACGGGACCAAGGGCGCCGGCGACCAGCGGGCCGATATTTTCCGACGAGACAAGAATGCGCGGGCGTGATTTGAGGCCGCACCGCTCGGCGATGACGGCCGCCTCCGCCGCGACTTCGACCGACGGCGCCGCGCAGCCGCGACG
>JBGSNB010000235.1:0-3066 GCA_041739835.1 Parvularculaceae bacterium
CTGCGTCGCCGTTCGAATGGATCCTGACGCCGAGCCCGGCGTCCCAATAGGGCGTGATCGTCGCCGCGAGCGCGCCGGGCGCCGTCACCCACAAACCCTTCGTTCCCGCCGACTGGCCGGAGAGATAGCCGGGATCGGAGAGCCGCATCGTCTGCGAATAAAAGGCGGCGTCGGTGAAAAACTTCACCTGCGGCAACACCGGCGCTGGCGCCTTGATCGCGCCCGTCGTCATGTCGAGGATGGTCTTGAGGCTGTCGTCGCCGAAGGCGCGCGCAAAGGCGCGATGCTCCGGCACGAGGTAAAGTCTGTAGCCGGACTGTTCCGGCGAGACCCAGTTGCCGGCGATATTCGCGTCCTCGAACGGAAAGCCGAACAGTCCATAGCCGAGATCGGCGACCGTCGTGACGCCGCCCGAATTCAGCAGGCGCGAGAAGCCGGTCAGCCCCGAGCGGACGCGCGCCGGATCGAGCAGCACCGGGCCGAGGGTCTGCAGCAGATAGGGCGCCGCGTCCTCGAATACGCGGCCGGTCGGCGCGCCCATCGCGTCGATGTCGATGCCTTCGAATTCCTGATGCAGGTCGCCGGTGATGTTCGCCCAGGCGACGGCGTTGGAGTTCAGATAAAAATCATGCCCCGAAAAGTGCCAGACGATCAGCGGGCGCGTCGTCGTCACCGCGTCGAGATCGGCCCTGGTGAGATCGCCATGGACAAGATCGTGATAGCCATAGACGACCAGCGGCGCGCCGGCCGGCGCCGCCGCCTCGATTTCGGCGAGCCGCGTCATGAAGGCGATGCGGTCGCCATAGCCCTCGACCATGCCGTCCGCCGTCGCCATCGGCCAGGGCGCGATCATCGGCGTTGCGTACATCAGCGACGACAGCGCCATGTGGACATGCGGGTCGATGAAGCCCGGCAGGATCGTCCGCCGCGCAAAGCTCGTATCGACGTCGGCGCCCGGATAGGCCTCGATGAGATCGTTGGCGTCGCCGACATCGAGCACCAGCCCGTCTTTCACCGCGACGGCGGTCGCCGACGGGCGCGCCGCGTCCATGGTGAGGATCGTCGCCTCATAGATGACGGCGCCGGCGCCGGGCTTGTCGCGCGAGGATTTCGTCATCGGCCCGCAGGCGGCGCAAAACGACGCCAACAATAAAGCAAATAGGCCGCTTATCCGCATTTTGATCTCCGATGACCGGACTCTGCGCCGGTCTCGGCCGGGTATCGTTCGCTGAGCATCATCGAATGCGCGCGCCCTTTCAGCCGGTCTTCGGCTCCCGAATCCGGACGCGTCCCGGCTCGACGATCCAAAGCCGGCCCTTCGGCGAGTCCGTTTCGAGCACTTTGGAAAACTCCGCGACACGGCGCCGAATCGCGTCGGGCGATATGCGTCCGCGGCACATGAGGATTATGATTCCCGCCGCATTCTCCGGCGGGAAAAGAGCTGCGTGACCGAAATCAAAATCGAGCGTCACCAAAGCGCGGGCCTCGCCGCGGCAAACGTCGTAAATGCGCCGGTCGTCGGCCCCTGTCAGATTCTGATCGGCAACCGTCATCACGTCGTGACCGTCGCCGCGCAATATTTCGCAGCCGATCTCGCCCAGATTCTCATCAAACTTGAATTTCATTCCGCCGGAACCGGCACAATCCGCTCGCGGGCGACTTCCGCCGCATAGGCGAGGGATGCGCGCAGATCATCCGGGTGAAGCTGCGGATAGGCCTTGAGGATCGACGCCTCGCTCTCGCCTTCCGCGAGGAAGTCCAGAATGAGCGATACCCATATGCGGGTGCCGCGGATGCAAGGCTTGCCGAAGCATATCGCAGGGTCAATCGAAATGCGGTCGAGATCGGGCTTCATGGACGATAGTTTAACGCGAAAATCCCGCTGATGTAAGCTGCAATTGACGATGCCCGCATCAGCCGCTTGCGCCGGCAAGCCGCCTCAAATCTTCCCGTGACAGGCCTTGAATTTCTGCCCGGAGCCGCAGGGGCAGGGCGCGTTGCGCGGCACCGAGCCCCAGGTTTCCGGTTTCGTGACATCGACGCCCTGCGCGCGCGCAAAACCGGTCATGGTGCCAAGCCCCGCCGACGCGCCGCGCTTCAGGCGCTCTTTGGCGGCGGCTTCGGCGAGCGCAACCTCGTTCTCGCCGGTCAGCGGGTTGACGTGGCTCTCGATCATTTTCTTCGGCGGCGCGGGGCGCGGCGCGGCGTCCTCGGCGCGCTGCACCTGGATGCGCATCAGCATGCGCGTCACGTCGCGTCTGAGGCCGTCGAGCAGCGCCTCGAACAGCGCGAAGGCTTCGGTCTTGAACTCGTTGATCGGGTCGCGCTGCGCATGGCCGCGCATCCAGACAACCGATCGCAAATGGTCGAGCATCTGAAGATGTTCGCGCCAGTTGGCGTCGAGCACATGGAGGAGGATCGACTTCTCGATCCGGCGCATCACATCGGGGCCGATCTCTGCGGCGCGCCTGGCGGCGTGATCGCCGGTCGCCTGCATCAGTTTTTCGATGATCTCGGTGTCGGCGACGCCTTCCTGCGACGCCCATTCCTTCACCGGGAAGGCGCGCCCGAAGATCTCCTCGAGTTTCGTGTCGAGGCCCGCGACGTCCCACTGCTCGGCGTAGGATTTCGGCGGGATGTGCTCGGCGACGAGATCGTTGACGAGCTGGTCGCGCATGTCGGCGACGATGTCGTCGACGGCGCTCGCCGCCATGAACTCCTTGCGCTGCTCGTAGATCGCCTTCCTCTGATCGTTGATGACGTCGTCTAATTTGAGGAGGTTCTTGCGGATGTCGTAATTGCGCTGCTCGTCTTTTTTCTGCGCGGTCTCGACGGCCTTGGTGAACCAGGGATGCTCGATCGACTCGTCCGGCTTGATGCCGAAACGCTTCAGCATCTTCTCCATGCCCGAGCCGAAAATCCGCATCAGGTCGTCTTCGAGCGAGAGATAGAATTTCGTCGCGCCGGGATCGCCCTGGCGCCCGGACCGGCCGCGCAGCTGGTTGTCGATGCGCCGGCTTTCGTGGCGCTCGCTGGCCAGGACGTAAAGCCCGCCGGCGGCTATGA
>JBGSNB010000326.1:0-3124 GCA_041739835.1 Parvularculaceae bacterium
CGCGGAGGATCTGGCGAAGGACGCCGCGCCGCTGGTGCGCGGCGCCGCGATCTGGGCGATGGCGCGATTGACGCCGGCGGACCGTTTCGCCCGGCTCAAACGCGAATACGCCGGGCGCGAAAGCGATCCCGGCGTTCTCGAAGAATGGGCGGCGGCGGAAATCTAGGCGTCGACGGTGACCGTGACCTGCGCCTTGGTGATGTCGCCGTTCGAATCCTGCACGAAATAATGGAACGTATCCGCGCCGACAAAGTTCGGGTCGGCGAAATAAGTGACGGTGCCGTCCTTATTGGCGACGACATGGCCGCTTTGCGAGAACAGCCCGTCGAGTTTGATCGTGTCGCCGTCCGGATCGCGGTCATTGGCGAGGACGTCGATGATCACCGCCTGGCCGCTCTTGACGCGCGCGACATCGTCGACGGCGATCGGCGCCTGGCTGTTCTGGTCGAGGAGGCCGTTATAGGTCGGCGTGATGCGCGTAAATCCGCCCTGCACGAGCCTGTAGGTCGTCGGAATTTCGACGAACAGACCGACCTTGATGATGTCGCCGGTGGCGCGATCCGAAACATATTCCTCGATCAGCGCGACGCGACGCCCGTCCGAGGTCGTCCAGTAGCCGTTCTGCTCGATCGATCCGCGCAGTTCCGTCGATTTGATCAGGAACGGGTCCCAGTCCTTGTAGGAAGCGGTCTTTCCGATCGAATCGGTTTTGGTCCCCGACAGATCGTAGACGCCGTTCAGCTGCGCGATATGCGTTTCGGCGTAATCGGACTGATAGGACAGCCTGCCGTCGACGAGGTCCGACGCGGTCAGGAACCGGTCACCGGCCGTGCGGTTCGAGAAGTTCACCGCCGCGCCTTTCACGGCGAGATCGATATAGACATAGTCCCACTGATCGAGCGTGTTCATGAAATCGAGCCCGGAGACGCCGGTCTTCGCCTGATGCACGCCGGTGTAAAAGCCCTCGATATTGCCGCCATTGACGACGACGTCGATGACGTTGTTCCAGAGCTCAAGCCCGACAGTGCGGGCGTGCTTGATGCCGACGCTGTCGGTGGCGACGAAGTCGATGTCCTTGAACGTGTAATGCCCTGTATACTGAATATGCGCGCCGGTTCTCACCTCCCAGGCGAGGAAGCCGTCGATCACCGATCGCAGGTCATGATCCTGACGCGGATTGGCCTTGATGATTTCGAGGCCCATTTCGGTCGCGATCGATTCATTGTTGAGGAAGATCGAGATGTTCGGCGTATTCGCCCTGACGCTGTCGAGATAGCGCAGGCTGTCGCCGAGGAGCGAGGTGTCGGGGTCGATCGGAATATGCGCGCCGTCGGCGCCGCGATGAAAATAGGTGAAGCCGGCGCCGCTCGGCACGCTGACCGCGACATTGCCGACCGCTTCGACGAGGCGGCCCTGAAACCAGAATCCGGTGCCGGTGCGGCCGAGATCGAAGGCCGCGACATCGCCGTTTTCCTTGGTGATGTGATTGATGCCGAGCGACTTGATCGCGATATTGTGGTCCCAGCGGCCGGTTTCGTTGCCGGTTTCCGCGACAAAGGCGGCGCCGAACACGTCATAGGCGGCGTTATGCGACAGGATCGCATTTGAATCATGATGGACAAGGCCCCAGCCGGGCGATCCCCACACCGCATTGCCTTCGAGGATCGCCGGATGCTCCTGGTCGCTGACGCCGGCGCGATGGATATGCAGGGAATAGCGGCCCTTGATGTTGGAGTCCGGCGCGACCGTCGTCAGGCTGCCGACATCGAAGGCGCGCACGGATTTGTCGGTGCGGCCGAGCTCGTCGAATTCGGCGTAGCTGACATTGATGTTGTCGGAGTGCATCAGCATGACGTGGCCGCGCTCATGCGTCGGCGTTGTCGAGCCGCCTTCGTTCTCGAATACGACATTGCGCGAATAATTGGCGACATAGGCCTTGAGGTCGGCGCGCGCGCCCTCGTGATTGTAGACGAGCGGGCGATCGAAGGTGATGACATTGCCGTTGATGGCGGTGATGACCAGTTCTTCATCCTGCGTCTGCGAGGTGACCGGCGTATGCGGGCCGCCGCTGACCGTCGGCACGAGATGCGTGCCGGCGAGGACGATCTTGTCGCCGACTTGCCAGCCGGCGGGAGGTCCTTCGAGCGTCAGCGACGTGTCGCCCTTCATCGGATCGACTAAGACTTTCAGGAACGAATCCTTCTGCGCGCCGTGAATGTCGATCGTGCCGTGCGAGATGAGACCCCTCGACAGCAGCATCGGATCCCAGGCGACGTTGATCGGGCCGTTGTCGGCGAAGGAAATTGTCGTCGTGACATTCGGGTCGACGGGATTTCCCTCGGTGCCGATCGTCAAGGTTCCGGTCGGCGCCACCACAAACGTGTCGACCTCCATGAAGGTGTCGACATCGGTCGCGAAATCGAGCTTGCCGTCGACGCGCACGGTGAAGATCGACGCGCTGCTCTTGCCGTCATAGTCGACGGTGACGCCCTGCGGGATCAGCACTTTCGCGCCGTCGCCCGGCACTTGCCCGTTCGCCCAGGTGTTCGGATCGAACCAGGAGCCGTTATTGACGGCGACATGCGTCGCCGCGGATACCGGGACGAGGTTCATCAGCGCGATGTGTTCTTTCTGCAGGGCGAGATCGGTCGGGTGCGGCAGCGTCGTCCCGCCGGTCGTTCCGCCCGACGTGTCGTCATGCGTGTGGCCATCGGTCGCGCCTCCGGTCGACCCGCCCGTCGACCCATCCGTGGTTCCGCCGGTCGACCCATCCGTCGTGTCGTCATGCGTATGCCCGTCTATCGTGCCGTCTGTCGTGCCGCCTGTCGTCCCGTCGGTCGTGCCGTCGGTCGTGCCGTCTGTCGTTTCTTCGTCGTCGCGATTGGGGCGACGGCGCGTCGGCCCGGTGCGCTCGCCTTGCGCGAAAGCGAACCTGCCGGAGAGGCTGTCTTCAACGAACAGCGCGGTTCCGTCGAAGGAGAGACTGGCGCTGTCGTGCCCGTCATGGCCGCTCAGCGACGTGCGCGTGATCGGCGCCAAATGCGACGTGGCGTCCGTCTCGCTGGTCGCCGACGCCGCACCGAGCAGTGCCGCGTGGCTGCTGCAAATGCGCGCCCTGGCGAGC
>JBGSNB010000411.1:0-5281 GCA_041739835.1 Parvularculaceae bacterium
CCTTGTTTTTGATCGGCTGGCCCGGAACGACGATCGGCGGCCCATTGCCCGAGCCATTGCCGCCGCCATTGCCGCTGGCGCCGCCGGTCTCGTCAATGGCGCCATTGAGATTGATGACCCCCGCGCGCGGCGGCGAGCCGGCGCGTGCGGTTCCCGCAAATATCAGGACGCCATCTGAGCCGATCGTGATATCGCCGCCGACGCCGGCGGCGGCGCCGGGCTCCGACGAAGCGAGGCCGGCGAAATTGGTTTCGCTCGACGACTGAACGAGAATGTCGCCGCCGTCCGCCTGCCCGGTTTTCGCGTCCGTCAGCAATTCGCCGGTCGCCGCGACATTGACGACCCCCCCGGCGACGGAGATCGATCCGCCGGGCGTTCCGGTCGCGTCGAGGGCGGCGTTGATGTTGATGGTCGACTGATCGCCGCCCGCGAGGATGATCCTGCCGCCCTGCATGCTGGCGCTGCGCGCGACGAGATCCGCTTCGACATTGATGACCGTGTCGATGAAATCGCGCGCGGCGGTGGCGGCGATCAGGATCGTCCCGGACTCAGCTTCGATCGCGCCATCGACAAGGACGCCGCCGGACTTGCTTCCTGCGGCATCATTCGCCGCGAAGACAATCAGCCGGTCGCCGAAAAAGTCGAGCGTGAACGCCTCGCCGGCGCCGAGCGCGACGGTCCCGAAACGTGCCTGAAGGAGGCCGCTGTTCTGCACATGCGGCGCGACAAAGGCGATCATTCCGGCGTCGGCGGCCTTGATCGCGCCATGATTGACAATCGACGCGGACAGCGCGCCCGGCTGATCGAAGACGTAAGATCCGGCCATGAAATTCGCATCTGAGATGCCGATGCTCGTCGCCAATAGGCCGTTGACGTCGATTTTCGCGCCGGCGCCGAAGACAATTCCGTCCGCATTAATGATGAATACCCGTCCATTCGCATCGATCTGGCCGTCGATCATCGACGGCCCGACGCCGAGGACGCGATTGAGCGCAATCGACGACTCCGTCGGCTGTACGAAATTCACTTTCTCATTCGACGCGACATTGAAGGATTGCCATTCAATGATCGCCTTGTCGGTCGACTGGGTGATCGTCGTCGTTTGGCCCATCGAGGTGATAACGGCGCCGCCGGCGGTCACTGTGCCGCCCACCGGATCGGCGAGCGCCGGCGCGGCGGCGATGAGGACGGCGAGGGAAGTCGCGGCGATCAAGTGGATGCGGGTCATGTTCGCCTCTCAATATTTCGCTTCGATGCTGAAGAAGAATCGCGGGTCGTCGTCGCCTTCCTGCGCGACGACGCCTTGCAACGGAATGCCGATCTCGGCCGACGCCGCCAGATATTTCGTCAGCGAGAAACGCGCGCCGGCGCCTAGCGAATAGAGCGACGCATTGCGGTCCTCACCGACGGCGATCAGGCCTTTTTGCTGCACGGCGCCTGCGTCGAAAGAGACAAAAGGCTGCGCCTTGAAGCGGCCGCGATCAAGGAAGGCCGGGCTCGCGCGCAGTTCGACCAGCGCAACGACGCAGCGATCGCCGGCGATCTCGAACGGGTCATACCCGCGCCCGAAGCCGGCGCCGCCGAATCCGCACTGTTCGGACGAGAGCAGCGGCCTGTCGGCGGTCTGCGCTTTCACCGACAAGATCATGTCGGACCATTCATTGAGGCGCTGCGTCCGCGAGAATTCCGCGCCGAAGGCGGTAAAGCGCCCGCCCGCGCCGGCGCGGCTGGCAAGCGGCGATCCGGCTTCGGTCGCATCGAAAATATCCCAGCCCTTCGACAGCGAAAGCCCGATCGAATTGACGCCTCGCCACTTGTCCTTGACCGACAGCGCGGCCTCGAAATCCGTCGTCCAGAGTCGATCGAGCGTATTCGGGGTGACGCCGAAGGCGCTGCGGAATTCTTTCCAGTTGACCATGCCGGAGACGCCGAGCTTCACGTCGCGCGAAAGGATCAGCGGGTAGGAGAGCCCGGCGCCGGCGGTCCAACCCTGTGTCTCAAAGCCGAGCACGCGCAGGAACGGAACGCCCGGCGCCGCTTCCGATCGCGACGCGGCGAGAACGAGCGAAAGCCCTTCGGTCGAAAGGACCGTCGAATAGCGGCCGGCGTAGACTGACAATTCGTCGGCTTTGAGGCTCTGGACCGTCGACAGGGCGACCTGGTCGACGCCGGTGACAAGATTGGCGGCCGAGAGCTTGCCGACAACCTGTTCGCGACCGACGGCGCGCGAGGCGCGGTTATTGACGTTGATTGCGGCGTTGACGCGCTTTGGTGTGGCGACGAGCGTCAGTTTGACGCCGGATTCCGCCGAGTCGCCGCGCGCGAGCACGCCGGTCACAGAAAGACCCGGAATTTCATTGGCGAGCAGAAGATAGCGTTCAAGCGTCTTCTGGCGCAATGGGCGGTCCGCCATGATCTTGGCGCCAAGGCGACGGAGGCGGCCCTCGGCGCCGCGCGGCGCGCCCTCGACCGCAATCTCGCCGATAAACCCTTCAATGATCCGGATGCGGACGGCGCCGCCGTCGATCTCCTGCGCTGGCACATAGGCGAGCGAGAGCGGATAGCCGGCCTCCGCATAGCGGCGGGTGATCGCCCGCGCGATCTCGAAAATCTCGGCAAGGCGCACGGTTTTGCCGATGCGGTCGGCGTAAAGCGGCGACAGCGATGCCGGTGGGAGCGTCGCCGCGCCGTCGAGTGCGAGGCTCGAAAGCGAGAATTCGATATCGCCGGCATTCGCCGGTTGCTCCGGCTCATAGGGCGACAGGATCGTCGGCGGCGCGCTGACCCCGGGCGCGATCTCGACGTCATACTGCGCCTCGATGGCGCCCGGACGGACGGACGCCGGAATCGCCGACGGGTTGTCGATCTTCGGCGCCTGCGCCGAAAGCGGCGAGGCAAAGGCGCCTGCGGCGCCGATGATGATGACGGCGAACGCCGTCAGGCGCCGGTTGCGGCGCGCGCGTGAAAGATGTGTCGTATGAGCCCCCGAGCCCCGATTGCCTCCTACGTTAGTCGAAACAGGCGGCGATTGAAAGTCGCTTGAACAGTCGGCGGACACGCCCGTTGCAGCGCGCCGACCACCGCACGTTTTCGTTGCGAGACCGGCCCTATTCGTGGCGGACGCGCCGCCCGAGCGTTTCCGGCAGGAAGATTAGGCCGACGACCAGTGTCGCCGCCGCGACAATGACGGGATACCAGAGTCCTGCGAATATATCGCCGGTCGCCGCGATAATCGCAAAGGCCGTTGTCGGCATGAGGCCGCCGAACCAGCCGTTCCCGATGTGATAAGGAAGCGACATCGACGTGTATCGGATGCGCGCCGGGAACAGTTCGACCAGCAGCGCCGCCAGCGGACCGTAACACATCGTCGTGATCGTCAGCAAAAGGACGATCAGCAGCACGACCAGCGGTCGATTGATGCGTTCAGGATCCGCGCTTGCCGGATAGCCGACACTAGCGAGCGCGGTTGCGATGTCTTTCTGGAATGCAGCGATCGCGGCGCCGCGCGTCTCGATAGTCATTGCGCCGACGTCCGGCGCATTGATCACCGTTTCGCCGATGACGATGCGCGTCGCGCCGCCGCCTTCGAGAGGTTCGTTCCTGTAGGCGACCGAGGCGCGCGCCAGCGTCGATTTGGCGATGTCGCAAGATTTGCGGTCGAAATTCGACCGGCCGACCGGATCGAACTGGAAGGAACAGGCGTCCGCGTCGGCGAAGACCGTCACCGGCGCCGAAGATTGAGCCGCGGCGAGAGCCGGGTTGGCGGCGGCGGTCAGCGCCTTGAACAGCGGAAAATAGAACAGCACCGCGAGCGCAAGGCCGGCCATGATGATCCGCTTGCGGCCGATGCGATCCGACATCCAGCCGAACAGCACGTAAAGCGGCGCGCCGAGGACGAGCGCCCACGCCATCAGGACGTTCGAGGTGAGGCCGTCGACCTTCAAGATCCGCTCAAGGTAATAAAGCGCGTAGAACGTGCCGGTGTAGAATGTCACCGCCTGGCCGGCGACGCAGCCGAACAATGCGATCAGCACGATCTTGAGATTCGGCCATTTGCCGAAGGATTCCGCGAACGGCGCTTTTGACGTTTCGCCCTCGTCTTTCATGCGCTGAAAGACCGGGCTCTCATTCAGCCGCATCCGGATCCAAAGGGAAATGCCGAGCAGTAATATGGAAATCAGGAAGGGTATACGCCAACCCCAGGCTTCAAATGCCGTCGTCGTCATTGCGCCGCGGGCGCCCATGATGACGAACAGCGACAACAAAAGGCCGAAGGCCGCTGTTGTCTGGATCCAGCTGGTGTGAAGCCCGCGTTTCGTATCCGGCGCGTGTTCGGCGACATAGATCGCGGCTCCGCCATATTCGCCGCCGATCGCCAGCCCTTGGAGAAGGCGCAGCAGGATCAAAATGACCGGCGCCGCCATGCCGATCGCATCATAGCCGGGCAAGAGCCCGACGACGAAGGTCGATAGCCCCATCACGCCCATGGTGACGAGAAACGTGTTCTTGCGTCCGACGATATCGCCGATCCGTCCGAAGACGAGGGCGCCGAGCGGTCGGACAATGAAGCCCGCCGCGAACGCCGCGAGCGCGAATATGAACCCTGTCGTCTCGTTGACGCCGGAAAAGAAATGCCGCGCGATATGGGTCGCCAGCGCGCCATAGAGAAAGAAATCATACCACTCGAACATTGTGCCGAGCGACGACGCGCCAATGACGAGACGCTTCTGCGATCGGGTAGCGGTCGGCGCTTTCATGGCGGCGTCAGTCATTCTTGAGCCAAGCTGTGGGGGAACGGCGAGCGCAGGAGAAGACCATGCCCGCGCGCTGGCTGAAGGGCAAGGCGGCTGATGCGATGAAGCGCCCCTCATTGTCGCCGACCCGAAGGATCGTCCCCAACGCAGGCCTGTTACTCTTCATGCTGACGGGAGAATTTCGTCATGCGATCATCATCATTCGGCTTAATCGGCGTCGTGCTGTTTCTCGGCGTCTACGCCTATGTGAAATATGCCGCCGCCGCTCCGCCGCAATTCAACGCAGACTATGCGACGAATGTCGGCATTCTGGTTGCGATGACCGGGCTTGCGCCCTATCTCCTTAGCCTTGGCGTCGCCAGGGCAATTCCGGGCGGCCGCGCGCCAAGACTAGCCGCATCAACATTAGCCGGCGTTGTGTTTTGTGTGGGCGCGTATGCGCTCTTCTTCAAAATATACATTGAAGGCGCGGCGCCCGGCGCCGACATCATCGATGTTGCGCGACGCGGCGTCGGCTGGGGCGCGGT
>JBGSNB010000426.1:0-2310 GCA_041739835.1 Parvularculaceae bacterium
GCCGCCGCCAGCGGGCGGGCTGACGGCGGCTTGCAGCCTGACGCTCCCCGGGGGGAGAGCGGGAGCGCAGGCGCGGTGATACGCACCTAGAATGCTACGCTGACGACGATGGAGCGGTTCACCCGTTCTGTCCAAAGTTCCGCTTAGCGTCAAAGCTCTGTGGTCGCGCGGCCGATCGGATCGAGGATGATCCCGGTTTTGCTTTGTTTCCTGGCGTAGGCGACCACATCGGCGGTGCCGCCGAGACCGCGCGACGGCTTGCCATCCCAGACGAAGATCATTTGGTCGCATTCATCGACGACAAACATGCCTGCCGCCATGAACGCGGCGTCGGGCGTGTCGCCGCTGATCCTGATTGTTCGCCCCGCTTGCCGGCAAAAGCGGTCGAACTCCGGCTTTGCGCCGATTTCCAACTCGGCATGTCCGCCGAAAACAGGAATGACGGCGACCAGTTCACGTTTGTTGGCGAGGATGATTTCGGCGAATATCCGATCGGCTCCGGGCGCCAGAGATGTGTACCCCTCGATCTCGCCCGCGGAGCGAATATGGTCGGTCAGCCTCTCGCGAACCCAAATCCAGTCCGCGCCGTCGCGCCAACGATGTCCTGACACGCCGAGTTTCATCGCGACCTGGTTCCGGACCGGTGAGGTTTGGCGGGTTACTCGTCCCTTCCGCGATCCAGCCGCTCAAGAAAGCGTGCGGCGGCGCCGCGGCCGCCAATGCCGAAAGCGAGCGCGGCCGCAAGCGATGCGGCGCCGAGGATCAGTACGAATCCGGCGAAGATGATGTCTTCGCCTAGCCCCATTTCGCGGATCCCGATGGCGGTGACCAGGACCAGAATGCCCCATTGAACCGCTGTTGCGAGCAGCGCGGACCTTGCGTCGCCGGTCCGGCGTATCATGTTCGCGACGAAGCGGCTGACCGGGATCCCTGCGAGAATGACGACAGATCCGAGCATGATCTGGCCGGCGACGGACAAGATCTCGGTCAACGCCGTCGACACCGGTTCGATGTTCAGCTGTTGTGCGGCCGTGATCGCGCCGACAATCAGCATCGCCGCCATCGCAATATTCGCCACAATAATTGTTGGAGAGATGAATGGCGTCCTGAATTGTTCGCGCGCTGTCTTCTCGTCCTCATGATGTTCGATGGCGATGCCAAGCTGATCCCAGAATCCGTCAAACCCCATCCCCGTCAAAAACGAGATGACAAGCGAGCGCACCGCGCGGGCAAAGAGCGTGAACACGAAGAGAACCAGGACGGCGGCGATGATGCTCGGAATGGCGCCGAGCATGGTTTGCAGCATCGCCGTCAGGGGCTGCGAGATCGACTCGATTGCCAGAGCTTCAAGGCCGCCAATGAGCGTTGGAATGAGGATCACCACATAGACGATGAGGCCGACCGCGCGCGCGATTTCAGTGCCCTTGATGAGGTCGCCGATCTCGACCCGTTTGGCGGCATGGTCGATCGGCGCGGCCGAGATCAGGCTTGTCACCGCGCGCCGAGCGACGGTCGCGATCACAAAACCGATGCCGACGATAAAGCCGGCGCCGATGATGCGCGGCAGATATTCCCTGATGGTCGTCATCATGCTGTTGAGCGGCGCCAGCCGGTCGGAGAGACCGAGAAAAGTCAGGATCCAGGGCATGAACATCAACAGGATGAGCCAGAAGATCGCCGAGCCAAGCGACTTGCCGAGCGAGGGCGCGCCGGGTCCGAGCGCATCGCGATTGGCCGCGATGCCGATCTTGGACTTGTCGACGCGCCTGCGGACAAATTCGGAGACTAGCCGCGCGGTGACGAGCGCAGCGATCGTCAGCCCCAGCGAAATCAGCACATTCGGCAAATAGACCAGGACCTGTTCCATGGCGCGCTCAAGTTCCGTTTGAATCTGATTCATTCCGTCGTCCTTTCAGTCCCGCTGCGCCAGAAACCGCCCATAAACATAGTCGCGGGATAGCAGGATGCGGGCGGCCGGGGCCAGCGGAAAATCCCGGAAGCGCCCGCTTGTCGCCGATTCCCGCTAAACGGGCGCGCGAATATGAACGCCGCCCAGCAGCGGCCGCGGCGTACGCGTCGTCTTCGGGAAACTGATCGGCAGCTTTCGCAAGCGCCGCACCGCCAGATACGCCATGCACTCCGCTTCAAGAACATCCCCGCGCCAGCCGACCTCTTCGGCGGTCGCAACCGGCGCTTCGAGGGCTTTGACGAGCGCCTCCATCAATGCCGGGTTTCGGCGGCCGCCGCCCGTCACGATCCATTCGCCGGGGGCATCCGGCAGATGCGCCGCCGACGCGCGCACGCATGCGG
>JBGSNB010000427.1:0-2505 GCA_041739835.1 Parvularculaceae bacterium
CGCGCAAGAACGGCGAGGCTGCGGGAGACGGCAAGCTGTGACGGCGGCGACGGCCGAAGCGCCGCCGCGCGAACAAGCCGACCGGCTCGATCCCGGCAAGCTCGCCGTGTTCGCGATGATGACGCTCGGCATGTTCATGGCGATCCTCGACATCCAGATCGTCGCCGCCTCGCTGCCGCAGATTCAGGCGGGGCTCGCCGCCAGCGCCGACCAGATCAGCTGGATACAGACCTCTTATCTCATCGCGGAAGTGATGATGATCCCGGTGTCGGGCTATCTCGCGCGGGCGCTGTCGACGCGCGTGCTGTTCGCGTGTTCGGCGGGCGGCTTCACGCTCGCAAGCCTTGGCTGCGGCTTCGCCTGGAGCATGGAATCGCTGATCGTGCTGCGCGCCATCCAGGGGTTTCTCGGCGGCGCGATGATCCCGCTGGTGTTCTCGACGTCGATCACCGCCTTTCCGCGCTCGCGCGCGATGCAGCTTTCCGCCGGCATCGGCCTTATCGTCACCATGGCGCCGACCGTCGGCCCAACGCTTGGCGGCGCGATCTCGGAATATCTGAGCTGGCACTGGCTCTTCTTCGTCAATGTCGTTCCGGGCGCGCTGATCACCGCCATCGTCTGGCTCTATGCGGATTTCGACAAGCCCGATCTCGCGCTGCTGAAAAAATTCGACTGGCCGGGTTTCGTCATGCTGGCGGCGTCGCTCGGGCTGACGCAATTCATTCTCGAAGAGGGCCCGGCCGAGGACTGGTTTGAAGACCGGACGATCGCGACTTTCGCCGTCGTTGCGTTCGCCGCCGGCGCCGCGTTCTTCTTCCGGATGCGCCGGCGCGAGCAGCCGCTGGTCGATTTCGCGGTGTTCCGCAATCCGAATTTCACCGCGGGAAGCCTTGTCGCCGCCTCGACCGGCATCGCGCTGTTCGGCCTCGTCTATCTGTTGCCGCTGTATCTGGCGCGCGTGCGCGGCCTCAATTCGCTGCAGGTCGGCGAGACGATTCTGGTCACCGGGGCCGCGATGTTTCTGGCGGCGCCCGCCGCCGCGATGCTGGCGAAACGCTTTGACCCGCGGCTTGTCTCTGCGGCGGGGCTCTTCATCATCGCGATGAGCACGCGCGACCTCACCTTCGTCACGGCGGACTGGTCCTATTGGGAGTTGTTCTGGCCGCAGGTCGGCCGCGGCGCCGGGCTGATGCTGACGATGGCGCCCTTGAATGTGATCGCGCTCGGCACGCTGGAGCCGGCGAAGGTTCCGGGCGCGTCCGGGCTTTTCAACTTGTCGCGCAATCTCGGCGGCGCCTTCGGGCTTGCGATCATCAACACGGTGCTGAACGACCGCACCGTCCATCACACGCGCGTGCTGGCGGACAATTTCGACCTTTCGCGCGCCGTCGTCGCCGAACGCATCGCGGCGCTGACCGCGCATTTCGCGGGGCAAGGCCATGCCGATCCCGCCGCCGCCGCGCTCAGGGCGCTTGCCGACATCGCGCGCCGCCAGGCGCAGGTGCTCGCTTTCGCGGATGTGTTCCAGCTGGTGACGCTCGTCGCCTTCGCGACCATCCCCTTGCTGATCATCGCCTTGCCGCCCAAAGCGGGCGTCGAAATCGGAGGACACTGATGGAAATCGCGATGCGCCGGGGTCGCCGCGCCGATCCGCAAAAGGACGAAGCGATACTTGAAGCCGCGACGGCGCTGTTTCTCAAGCGCGGCTATGGCGCGTCGATCGACGACATTGCGGCGGCGGCCGGCGTCTCCAAGCAGACGATCTATGCGCGCTACGCCTGCAAGCCCGATCTCCTGGCGGCGATCGTTCACCGCACCGCGGAAGACCTCGTCAGCATGCTCGGCGACGAGGCGGCGAAGGGCTCGGCCGAGGAAACGCTGGTGAAATTCGCGGAGCGCTTCGTCGATATCGTCTTCGACGTCCGCCGCGTCGCCATGCAGCGCCTCGTCATCGCGCAATCGGCGCAGTTTCCGGATCTCGCCCGGCTCTACCACCAGAGCGGCCCGCTTTTCGTTCAGGACCGGCTCGCCGCGTTTCTTGCGCGCGAAGCGGCGGCGGGACGGCTGGCGATCGACGACGCGCGCGAAGCGACGTCGCAATTGCTCGGCCTCATTCTCGGCGTCGATCACATGGCCTCGCTGATGGGCCAGCTTGATCCGGACAGCGAAAAGCGGCGCCGCGCGCGGGTGCGCGGCGCGGTTCAGTCCTTCGTCAGGCTGTACGCTGCAAGCTAGCGCCCGGACTTCACCGATGCCTCAGGCGGCGCGGCCAAGGAGGCGCGCCAGCAATGACGGCTGTTTTGCAGCGGGCGCGCTGGCGGCGACGGCCTCTTCCTTGAAAAGATCGCCGCTTTCCGACGCATGAAACGGGGCGTGACCGCCCACGGACTCTTCCGGTTGCGGCTCGGGATCCTGCATCGCGCGATCATCGCCCGCCGCCTCGTGGCGATGGCCGTCGCGTTCGCCGAACGCCGACTGCACGGACGCGGCGCAGGCGTCATTGTG
>JBGSNB010000462.1:0-1764 GCA_041739835.1 Parvularculaceae bacterium
CAGCGCAACGCCGCGCCGCCGGCGCGCCCAGTCGAGCAACGGGTCCCATGCCGCGTTCTGGCGTTCGACGAGCGTCGCCGGGCCCGCCGCGCGATAGCAAAGCAGATCGGACTTCAGGTGCGACAGGACGACAGCGCGCCACGCCGCCGCGTCGCGGTCCCCAAGATCAATGACGGTCATTGCAAAGCGCGTCATCGGCATCGCGGCGAAATCGATCTGCGCGCCTTGCGCATTCCATTCCGCGACGATCGCGTTGAGAAGCAGAGGTCCCGGCGGCGCCAGCCTGTTCCCGGCGCGGGTTTTCGCCGGCCGACCGTCCAGCAGCACCGCGCCCGCCTCTGCGCGCGCCTCCGCATAAAACCGCTTCGGCCGGCGCGGCGGATTTTCGCGGACCCGCGTCATCGCTTCATTTTTTTGCGGGACAGATCCGGCCAGGAAACCTCCGCCTCCGGATCAAATCCGAACAGCTCCCAGGTTTCCTTCATGCGGCCGGTCAGCGGCGCCGTCAGCGTGATCAGCCGCCCGCCCTCCGGATGCGGGAACGTCATCTCGCGGCAGAAGAGCTGCAACCCCTCGGGAAGCCCTTCGACGACGGCGCCGCGCCCGCCATATTTGCCGTCGCCGACGATCGGCGTTCCCATCGCCGCGCAATGAACGCGCAACTGATGCGTGCGGCCGGTCAGCGGCTTTAGCGCCAGAAACGAAACGGGGCCGGCGGCGTCCAGCACCATGTAATCGGTGATCGCCTTTTTCGCCTCGTCTTCGTCCGCCGGCGCCATCCGCTCCTGATCCTTGTCGCCGACGCGGATCATCTTCTTGGCGATCGGCAGGTTGATCGTTCCCTGTCGGTGTTCCGGCGCGCCGGCGCACAGCGCCCAATAGGTCTTGACGACGTCATGGCCCTGAAAAGACTTGCCGAGCCTGGCCGCGGCGATGCGCGTCTTTGCGAGGATCAGGAGGCCGCCGGTGTCGGCGTCAAGACGATGGACAAGACGGGGCTTCTCGCCGTTCTTTTCGATCGCGGCGAGCATACCGTCGACATGGCGCGTCGTCTTCGCGCCGCCCTGCACCGCAAGCCCGAACGGCTTGTTCAGGGCCATGATCTCGTCATCTTCATAGATGGTCAGCTGGCGGATGAAGTCGGCGTCCGCTTTCTTTGGCCGAAATTCGGTCTTCGGCGCCGCCGCTTGGTCGTCGATCGGCGGCACGCGGATCGCTTCGCCCGCCTCGACGCGCCGGTTCGCCTTGACGCGCCCGCCATTGACGCGGACCTGTCCCGTGCGCAGCAATTTTTCAAGCGCGCCGTGGCGAAGCCCGGGGTAATGGGTCTTGAACCAGCGGTCGAGCCTGAGCCCGTCGTCCTTTTCGTCGACGACCCTCGTCTCGACGCCGCTCATGTGAGCGCCCTGCCGGCGGCAAGGCCCGCCAAAAGGCCGCCGATCGACAGCACGACGGACGCCGTGACATAGGCGCCGGCGATCGTCAGCGATTTGTCGCGCCACAACGTGACGGCGTCGAGCGCGAATGTCGAAAAGGTGGTGAAGCCACCTAGAACGCCGGTCGCCACAAAGGCGCGCATGACGGATGTGTGCGGCTCCCGAGCGACCAGCCACGCGATGAAAAAGCCTATCGCCAGCGATCCCGCAATGTTCACCGTCAGCGTGCCCCATGGAAAATTCGGGCCGAGCAGGCGCAAGGACACGGCTTTGTATCTCAAGTAAGTGATTTTTTGGCGCATAGACAGAACCCGCCGCAGGTTACTGG
>JBGSNB010000516.1:0-7018 GCA_041739835.1 Parvularculaceae bacterium
AGGGCTATGGGCGCTCGCGATCTCGGCGAAACTGAAGATCGGCGCGCTCACCGGGACGATCGCGCCCTATCCGACGCTTGGCGAAATCAGCAAACGCGCGGCAGGCGCGTGGTTCACGCCGAGCCTTTTCAGCGACAGAACGCGACGGGTCGTGAGGCTTCTGCAGCTCTTGCTCCTGTAAATCGCGCATTTGAACGCGCCAATCAACGCGCTTCATGCCCCGGCCGGCCGTCGGCCGGCCGCCCGCCGAGTCGGCGGTTGCCGACACAACGCCGACACATTCGCCTCAGCCCGCGCAGCAGGACAGTTTCGCTACGTCCTTTTCGAAACCTTGCGCCGCCAGTTTCAATCCCTCAACGGTCGTCAGATACGGGAAAATCGTCTCGCCCAATTGCTGCGCGGTCATGCCAGCCTTAAGCGCCAAGCTAAGCGTCTGAATGCTGTCCGCGCCTTCAGGAGCGATGATCTCTCCGCCGAGCAGTTTGCCGGCTTCGGCGTCGGCGACGAGCTTGATGAGGCCACGCGTATCGCGCGCAGCGAGCGCTCTGGGCAATTGGTCGAGCGGAAGCACCGAGGTTTTGACGCGACGGCCTGTCGCCTTCGCCTGAGCTTCGGTCAACCCGACTCCTGCAATCTGCGGATCGGTGAACACGACCCAGGGCATGGCCGCATCGTCGTATGCAAAGCTATCCCCATTGAGGGCGTTCCTCGCGGCGATCTTCGCGCCATAAGCCGCCATGTAGACGAACTGGCGAAGGTTCGTCACGTCGCCGGCGGCGTAGATGCCGGGCTTCGTCGTGCGCATGTATTCATCGACCATGATGGCGCCGCCCCGGTTCAGTTCGACGCCGGATTCGCCAAGGTCGAGATTTTCCGTGTTCGGCGTTCTTCCCGTCGCGACCAGCAGCTTTTCGCTCGTGATCTCGACGATCTCGCCGCCTTCCTTGACGCAAACTGTGACGCCCGTCTTGTCCTCGCGGCAGGAGTCATAGGCGACGCCGCAATAGAGGCGGAGTCCTTCGCAGCGAAAAACATTGCTCAGCGCTTCGGCAACCTCAGGCTCGGCCTGCGGCAGAAGCCGCGACCGGCAAATCACCGTCACCTCGACCCCGAGGCGCGCCATCATCTGCGCAAGTTCCGCCCCGATGAACCCACCGCCGATGACGATGAGGCTTTTCGGAAGGGTCTCCAAATCCAGCAGTGACGTGCTGGTCAGGAAGGCGACCTTGTCTAGACCCGGTATCGGCGGAACGCCGGGACGCGCGCCGGTCGCAATCAGTATCTTCGGCACACGGATGAGGTCGCCGGCGACGTTGACGCCGCCTTCGGCCAACCGCGCTTCGCCCTCGATATAGGAGACATTCGCGTATTGTTTGAGAAGTTCAACGTACCTCTTTTGGCGCAAGCCGCCGACGAGTTCGTCCTTGGCGGCGATCAATCGTCGCCAGTCCGAGACATGAGCCTCGCCAGCGAGACCGTCGAAACGTTTCGCAGCATTCGCCGCATGAACCGCCTCGGCCGCCCGGATCATCGTCTTTGACGGCACGCAGCCGACATTGACGCAGGTCCCGCCAATCGTTCCATGACCGATGAGGGCGACGCGCGCGTCCGCTTCGCTCGCCGTGATCGCCGCGGAAAAGCCGGCGGATCCGGCGCCGATGACGGCGAAATCGAAGCCGCTCTTCCCGGGTGTTGAACCGCGGTCGGACATGCGCATATCCCTTAACTATCGACGCGCCGGTTCGTTTTCGCGCGTTGTCCCGTGATCACAAGCCTGCGCCAATGAACAGAGCTACCAGCAGATGCGCCATGCAGCACGCCGATGACGCCAAAAGGCGCGCCTCACGGCGGCCTCAGGGTCAGATTGCTGTCGCCGGATACCCAGCGTTGGTGGACGCTGCGGCGATCGCCTCGGGCGTCGTAACGCCTGGATCGTAGGCGACCGTCGCCGTCTTCGCGCCGAAATCGACATCGACCGAGCGCACGCCTTTAACGCCGCTCATCGCCTTTTTCACCGTGATCGGACAGGCTGCGCACGTCATGTTGTTGATAGCGAAAGTCTGCGTGCGTTCCTCGGACGCTGCCGCCGTCGCAGGCGCGTTCGCGACGACATAGGCCGAGGCGAGGCCGCCGACGGCGAGCGCGCCGGCTGCGAGAAGTGCGATCATCGAGTTTTTCATTTCATTCCTCCTAATAGAACCAGGGCGCCCACACATCGATTGTCGCGGCAAGCGCGACGAGAACCGTCGCAACCCACAGAGCGGTCTGCGTGATCAGGCTGGATTCCGGGCGTGAGCAATAGGATCCCTCCTCGCAGGCGGGCTTCTTGCGGAAATAGACCTGCCAGAAGCCAAGGCCCAAGAGGACGAGCGTCGCCGCAATGAAATAGGGCTTCAAGGGTTCGAGCGCCGTCAGACTGCCGATCCAGGCGCCCGATACGCCGAGGCTGACGAGGATGAGCGGCCCGATGCAGCAGGTCGAGGCGAGAATCGCGCCGAGAACCCCGCCGGTCGCGAGCCAGCCAGATCGCGCTTGGGTGGTCCTGTCCGTCGGTTCGGCGTTGTGTTGCGCGTTCGTCATCCCGGATCGCCAGCCTTGCTTCTGGAGTTCTCAACGACCTAGATAGGGTCTGTAGCCGGTACAGGTGCAAGAGGTTTTTCGTCATGGCTGTTCACAGCTCCGGGAGGGCGTTGAAGCGCGGCGAACTGGCGAAGCGAACCGGCTGCCATCTCGAGACCATCCGCTATTACGAGACCGCGGGGCTCATGCCCGAACCCGAGCGAACGGATGCCGGTCACCGGGTCTACGATCAGGACCAGGAGCGACGGTTGAAATTCATTCTCCGCGCGCGCGAGCTCGGCTTCACGATCGACGAGTTGAAGAGCCTCTTGAACCTTTCGGACGGCGGCCAGCTCACCTGCGGAGAGGTGTACGAACTAACCAGCGCCCATATCGCCGAAATTCGCCGGAAAATCGCCGACCTGCGCAGACTGGAAAAGACGCTCGCCAAAGTCTCCGCTCAATGCGAGCGCGGGAGTGCGCCGAAGTGTCCGGTCATCGACGCACTTTACGACTGACGTTGCCCCCAAGGTTCATCGGGGAACGAGTGGAGCCTGTCGATTGAGGCGGCCATAGCGTTAATGTCCGCTTCGGGGATAAATCGAAAGGTCGCGTTGTGCTCGTTCACCTTCGGTGATCGAGGAGCGGAATGCCGAGGCGCTTCGCTTTGTCGGCGAGGTTGTCGGTGACGCCAGAGCCGGCGAATACAATGAGGCCGATGGGCAGCGCTTCGAGGAGCGCATCGTTCCGCTTGAACGGCGCAGCTTTGTTGTGGCGCGTCCAGTCCGGCTTGAAAACAATCTGAGCGACTTTGCGGGCGTCTGCCCAGGCGGCCGCTATTTTCTCCGCGCCGCGCGGCGTACCGCCGTGGATGAGGACCATGTCCGCGTGTTTGGCGTGCACGCGATCGAGCGCCACCCAGATTGCGTGGTGATCGTTGCAGTCGACGCCGCCGGCGAAGGCGATCTTGGTTCCCGCAGGCGTCAGCGGTTCGATTTCGGCGCGGCGCTTGGCGGCGATGAAGTCGCGGCTGTCGATGACGGCGGCAGTGAGCGAGCGATGGCTGACGCGCGATCCGTTGCGCGGACGCCAGCATTCGCCGAGCTGGCGTTCGAACAGCGCCACGGCAGAATCGCGCATAAGTTCGTACGCATTGCGCCGTTCGATCAGCGAAAGTCCCTCGGCGAGGAGACGTTCGAGTTCGACGGAGCGGATTTCTGAGCCGTCCTGATCGCGCTGGCTGCGCCGCTGGTCGCTTTCGTTGCGATCGAGCGCACGATCGACGCGTTGCAGGCTGAAATGAAAGACGTTGGTCAGTGACCAGAGCAGTTCCTGCAGGTCGCCTTCGAGGCGAGTGTCGGAAAGGGTCGCCACGAGCGCGTCGAAGATATCGGCGACGGCGCCTTGCAGCGGTCCCGCTTCCGGCAACAAGCGCGGATCAGGCTCTTCGCTTCCAGGCCGATAGCCGTAGAGCTGCAATTCGTGGAGCACTTGCGCGGTCGCCGATTCGGCGGGTTCGATGTCGTCGCGGGCGAAGTCGTCAGTCATGATGGCCTCCTCATCGTCCCCGCGCGGGAGCGCGCGGGGCTCTATGGGCGGCCTTCAGCCGGATCCGGCGCGCGGCCCGCACCCTCTCGGGCCGAAGCGCAGCGGAGGACGCCGGGACGAGGATTTCTTGCCTCGCGAGGAATGGCGATTCGCTTCATGCGCCCCGCGCGCGGCGCGGTCTGAGCACTCGTCCGCCAGGGGAAGAAATCCTCGTCCCGGCGTTGCAGGACGCGCGGCGCATCCGGCACTCTCGCCCGAAAATGAAGCCCCGTGCTCGCGCGCGTTGGGCGCCTGAGGCCATCTTCGACGATGGCGTGACGATCGTCAGCCCTCGTTATCGGCCGCGTGCGCTGAGGAAGCGCTGTCGATCGTAGGCGGTAAGCTGGTCAACGAGCTGCGCTGCGAGCATGTCGGCGCCATCAGCGATGAGGTCGTCGTTAAAGTCCTTGCGCCGAGGCGGCAGCGGCATGGTCTCGATGGCAAGGGCACACAGCCTTTCGGCAAGGCGCGCGGCTGCGTTTTGCCCGGCTGCGTCGCGGTCGACCGCGATATAGAGCCGTCTCAATTGCGGCGGCGGGATGAGCGCCGCGAGATGCGCTGCGGACAACGCGGCGATCATCGACATGGTCGGCGTCGCCATTCGCAGAGACAGCATGGTCTCGACGCCTTCGCCGGCGGCCATGATTTCAGCGCTCGGACCAAAGCGAACGCCATTGCCGGCGAGAGCTCCCATGGCGCGACGCGGCGCATCAATCGGCGCCTTTTGCGATCCGTCGGCGCTGAGATAGGTGCGCATGAGGCCGGTGATACGGCCGTCATTGTCGGTGACGGCGGCGAGCATGGCAGGTAGCGCCAGTCGTGGATGTGCGTCCGACGTTCGATAGTAGCAAGCCGAATGAAACCGCAGTTCGTGGCCCGCGACGGCTGGATTGATGCCGCGCGAGCGAAGATAATTCGCGACCGGCGCGCCGACGATCGGCTTGCCGGCGGCGAACAGTCGTGCAGCCGCAGAATCGCGCGACCATTCATCTATTTGAGCAGCGATGCGCCGAACGCCAAGAAAGCGCTCGGCCTCAGCAAGTGCATCGGCGTGGCGGCCGGAGCCAATGGCCGTGGCGATGATGTCGAGCAGGTCGCCATTCTCCCCTCCTGCGGCGTCTGTCCATTTCCCGGCGGCGCGCGAGCTATTGGACCTGAGACGCAGATAGAGGCTTCGCCCCTTCGTGTTGCGCCGATCTCCAACGATCCAGTAGCCGCCGATCTTTCGTCCGTTCGAAAGGTAATGACGGCAGACCTCTTCCGCCCGTTCCGCCAGACGACGGACGATATCTTCAGTTCGATCACGCATAGTGCGATCTCCAGACGAAAGAAGCGCGCCCTTTCGAGCGCGCTCCGAGTTTATTGATCCGTAAGCGGCTATTCAGCCGCAATCGCGGGAATTGTCGGGAGATCGCCGCAAGACGCCGATGATTCTTCGGTGTCAACGGTGTTAATCGGGAGAGGTTTTGTCGTGCGGAACGCAGTGGGCAGCCAGTTGGAGTCCTTGAGCAGCTCCTCGGCGGCCTTCGCCATCTCCGGCTTTTTGAGGCTCGCGATGCGTTCGGCGGCGTTCTCACCGTTCGCTTCGCGGACCGCTTCAAGGATTTGCGCTTTGGTGATGCGGCCGAAGTAGTTGTCGGCGGTCGGGCGCCAGCCGGCTTCACGCATGTCGAGTTGGAGCACGGAAGCGAGATCGTCCGAATGGGCTATGGAGCGTGGGCGTCGGTTGTAGGGTTCGATCACCGCATCGACGGCAAAGGCGGCGCAATGCGCGAACAGCGCGTCGCGTTCGGCCTCGGTCATTGTGCAGAGCGCGGACCAGAGTTGCGACGACTCCTGCGGCAGTCCCGCCGCAAGGGCATCATGCCGTTCGGCGAATTGATGGGCGGGCCGAAAGTCGGCGAGTCCTTCGACGCGCGATGCACCGGCCGCGCCTTCACGGAGGTCGATCATGAGGCAGCTATCGACGCGCTGATGATAAAAGATCGTCAGCGCCATGGCGTGCAACACCGCGAGCTTGGCGAACTCCGGCGAACGGGAGAGCACCTCACGAAGTGCGAGGGTGCGGAAGGTCGTGAGATCGGCGATCAGCCGGTCCGAAAGCGGTCGGCCATCGTCATCATCCGGGTCCGTTGCGTCGGCGGCGGGCGAATCATCTCCCGCGTCGGTGGTGTGGGGTTCGCTGGCTTGGTCCCCGGAGGAAGCAACGTCGTCTTCTTGCGGCTCCGCCTGCGGCTCATCTTCAGGCCGGACATAGCCGCGTTCGATGCGGAGCTGGCCGGACGGATCGAGGCTGACGAAGGCGCCGGCGCGGGCGACTTCCTCAGGCGGGAAGCGCCATGGACGCGACTCGATCGCTTCGAATTCGGCTTCGAGTTCGCCGAGCCGGCGGTCGATTTCCTCGGGCAGCTCCTCGGCGCCGTCATGTTCCTCCTGCAGTCTGTCGAATTCGGTCTTGAGGGCGTCGTAGTTCGCCTGCTCGGCCTCGGTCAGCGTCGCGCGCTCGCCGTTGAGACGGCGGAGGCCGAAAGTGTGGCCGTAGGGAAAATCGGCCGCGGCTTCGACCCATTTCCAGCCCTCGCCGCGCAGTTCGGCGGTGCTCGTTTCCAGCTTCTCCGCGACCATGCGGTTGAGGAGGCCTGCGTCCTGCAGCCAGCCGTCCTCGGCGTCGGAAAAGAGGTCGCGCAGGATGACGCCGCCCGCAGCTTCATAGGCGTCGAGGCCGATGAAACGCGCCCGCTTGTCGGCGGCGCGCACAGCGCCTTCGGTCAGCAGGCGGCGGATGTGATAGGGCTCGCGCGCATGGCCGTTCTTCAGCGCCTCCCACACTTCGCACTGCCGCTGATGGTCCGGGTTCACGGTAAACGCCATC
>JBGSNB010000517.1:0-2979 GCA_041739835.1 Parvularculaceae bacterium
GCACGTGCGCGGTCGTCGATTCGGCGGGCTCGAGGTCGTCGCGGGCGAATTCGTCGGTCATGATGGCCTCCGCATCGTCCCCGCGCGGGAGCGCGCGGGGCTCTAGGGGCGCACCAAGCCGGATCCGGCGCGGGGCCCGCACCCTCTCGGGCCGGAGCAAAGCGGAGGACGCCGGGACGAGGATTTCTTGCCTCGCGAGGAATGGCGGTTCGCTATAGGCGCCCCGCGCGACGCGCGGCTTTGAACTCATTCGCCAGGGGAAGAAATCCTCGTCCCGGCGTTGCGGGGCGCGCGGCGCATCCGGCACTCTCGCCCGAAAATGGAGCCCCGTGCTCGCCTGCGTCAGACGTCTGAGGCCATCATTGGCGAAAGACGTGGCACGTCGGCGTCGGCGCTTAGCACCCGGGCGCGCTGATGAAGCGCTGTCGATCATCGGCCGTCAGCTGATCGCCGAGGTGCGCAGCAAGCATCGCAGGACCCGCGGCAATGAGATCGTCGTTGAAGTCCTTGAGCTGCGGCGTCAGCTCAATCGCCTCGATGGATTGAGACTGAAGGCGATCAGAGAGCCGCTCGGCGGCGGCGCGGCCGGCAGCGTCGCGATCGACGGCGATGTAAAGGCGGCGCAATACGCTCGGCGCGATAAGGGCTCCAAGGTGAGTTGCTGATAGAGCGGCGATCATCGACATGGCTGGCATCGCCATGCGCAGCGACAGGATGGTCTCGATGCCTTCGCCTACGGCCATCACATCGGCGGGCGGCCCAAAGCGGACGCCATTGCCGGCGAGCGCGCCCATGGCGCGACGCGGCGCATCAATTGGCGCCTTTTGCGATCCGTCGGCGCTGAGATAAGTGCGCAGGAGCCCGGTGATGCGGTTGGCATTGTCGGTGACGGCGGCGAGCATTGTGGGCAGCGCCAAGAGTTGATGCGCATTCGGCGCTCGGTAGTGGCAGTTCGGATGAAAGCGAAGCGGATCGGCGGCGAGTGTGGGATCGATGCCCCGCGAACGGAGATAAGTCGCGACTGGCGTGCAGGCGATCGGCGCGCCGGCAGAAAACAGCCGGGCGGCGGCCGAGCCGCGACTGCGATGCTCACTGCTGCGCGTCGGATGGGAAGATCCTAGAAAGCGTTCGGCTTCGGCGAGCGTGTCTGCATGGCGATTGGCGCCGATCGCCGTCGCGATGATGTCAAGGAGATCGCCGTGCTCCCCCGTTGCGGCGTCGGTCCATTTGCCGGCGGCGCCCGCCCCGCTCGATGGACCTTTGAGCCGCAGATAAAGACTGCGGCCCTTCGTGTTGCGTCGATCGCCGACAACCCAATAGGCGCCGATCTTTCGACCATTTTCGAGATAGCGCCGGCACACTTCCTCCGCCCTCTGGCTCAAGGCGCGGACGATGTCTTCGGTGCGGTTCCACATGACAGTCTCCCGGCGATCAGAGCGCGCTCTTTCAAGCGCGCTCTGATCGCATTGATCCGCTTGCGGTTATTCCGCCGCAATCGCGGGGACTGCCGGGCCATCGCTGGAAGCGGCCGATGCGCCGGCTTCGTCCGTAGCGCAGTCAGATGTGGTCGCCTTCGGCGTGCGCAGAGCAACCGGCAGCCAGTCGGAATCCTTGAGTAGCTCCTCGGCGGCCTTCGCCATCTCCGGCTTTTTCAAGCTGGCGATGCGTTCGGCGGCTTCCCCGCCCTTCGCTTCCCGGACTCCTTCAAGGATGTGCGCCTTGGTGATGCGTCCGAAATAGGTGTCAGCGGTTGGACGCCAGCCGGCGTTGAGCATGTCGAGTTGGAGCGCGGACGCGAGATCCCCGGCATGCGCAATGGCGCGCGGGCGGCGGTTGTAGGGCTCGATCATGGCATCGACGGCGAACGCGGCGCAATGCGCGAACAAAGCGTCGCGTTCTGGTTCGCTCATTATGCAAAGCGCCGCCCAGAGCCCGGACGACTCCTGCGGCAGCGCGGCCGCGAGAGCGTCATGCCGTTCGGCGTAAGCAGCCGCCGGCTGAAAGTCGGCGAGGCCTTCAACGCGGGACGCGCCGGCAGCGCCCTCCCGGACATCAATCATCAGGCAGGTATCGACGCGCTGGCGATAGAAGATCGTCAGCGCCATGGCGTGCAACACCGCGAGCTTGGCGAACTCCGGCGAACGGGAGAGCAGCTCCCGAAGTGCGAGGGTGCGGAAGTTCGTGAGGTCCGCGATTAGCCGATCCGAGAGCGGCCGGCCGTCGTCGTCATCCGAGTCCGCTGCGTCGGCGGCGGGCGAATCGTTTCCCGCATCGGTGGCGTGGGGTTCGCTGGCTTGCTCCCCGGAGGAAACAACGTCGCCGTCTTGCGGCTCCGCCTGCGGCTCATCTTCGGGCTGGACATAGCCGCGCTCGATGCGGAGTTGGCCGGAGGGATCGAGACTGACGAAGACACCGGCGCGGGCGACCTCCTCAGTCGAGAAGCGCCAGGGACGCGACTCGAGCGCGTCGATTTCGGCTTCAAGCTCGCCGAGTCGGCGGTCGATTTCCTCGGGAAGCTCTTCGGCGCCGTCGTACTCCTCGTGCAATCTGCCGGATTCGGACTTGAGCGCATCGTAAGTCGCTTGCTCCGCTTCGGTCAGCGGTGAACGCTCGCCCGCAACGCGGCGCAGGCCGAAGGTGTGGCCGTAAGGGAAGTCGACCGCGGCCTCGATCCATTTCCAGCCCTCGCCGCAAAGTTCGGCGACGCTTGCATCAAACTTCTCGGCGACGAGGCGATTGAGGAGGCCCGCATCCTGCAGCCAGCCGTCGTCGGCGTCGGAGAAGAGGTCGCGCAAGATGACGCCGCCTGCCGCTTCATAGGCTTCAAGGCTGATGAAGCGCGCCCGCTTGTCGGCGGCGCGCACAGCGCCTTCGGTCAGCAGGCGGCGGATGTGATAGGGCTCGCGCGCATGGCCGTTCTTCAGCGCCTCCCACACTTCGCACTGCCGCTGATGGTCCGGGTTCACGGTAAACGCCATC
>JBGSNB010000543.1:0-2142 GCA_041739835.1 Parvularculaceae bacterium
GCGCCGCCATGCGCTGATAGTCGGCGAGCCTGTCGCGGTCGAGGACGAGCACGACCACCGGCCCGACATGGGGACGCGCCGAGACGATCGGACTGCCGATCAGCTTTAGGGCCGCGAAGAGCCGCGAGACGCCGATCGAAAAGCCGGTCGCGGGCGTATTCTCCGGGCGGAAGCGCCCGACGAGGCCGTCATAGCGGCCGCCGCCGCCGACCGAGCCGAAACGCACGGGGTTGCCCTTTTCGTCGCGCGTCTCGAAGGTGAGGTCCGCCTCGAAGACGGGGCCGGTGTAATATTCGAGGCCGCGCACGACGGATGGGTCGATGCGGATGCGATCCGGCCCGAAGCCGGCGTCGCGCGCGAGATCCTCGATTTCGAGCAGCTCTTCGGCGCCCTGCGCGCCGAGTTCGCTTTTGCCGAGCAGGCCGAACAGATCGAAGGCGGGCGCGCCGTCGCGATATTGGCCGCCGAGGCTGAATGAGAGGATCGTGTCGATCGCCGGTAGATCGAGGCCAGCGCCTTTGGTGAAATCGCCGCTTTCGTCCTTGCGGCCCTCGCCGAGCAATTGCCGGACGCCGTCGGGGCCGAGCCGGTCAAGCTTATCGATCGCGCGCAGCACGACGAGGCGGCGCCCGGCATTCTCCTCGCCGGAAAGGCCGATCGACTGCATCACCCCGTCGAGCACTTTGCGGCTGTTGATCTTGATGACGTAATCGCCGCGCGCGATCCCCAGCCGCTCCATCGCGTCAGCCGCCATCATGCAGATTTCGGCGTCGGCGGCCGGCGAGGCGGAGCCGACGGTATCGGCGTCGAACTGCATGAATTGGCGAAAGCGCCCGGGCCCCGGCTTTTCATTGCGATAGACCGGCCCGACCCGGTAGGAGCGGTAAGGCTTTGGCAGCCGGTCGAAATTCTGCGCGACGAAACGCGCCAGCGGCGCGGTCAAATCGTAGCGCAGCGACAGCCATTGTTCGTCGTCGTCCTGAAAGGAAAAGACGCCCTCATTGGGCCGATCCTGATCGGGCAGGAATTTGCCGAGCGCGTCGGTATATTCGATCGCCGGCGTCTCGAGCGCCTCGAACCCGTAAAGTTCATAGACCTCGCGGATGACGTCGAGCATCCGGCCGGTGGCGGCGAGTTCGCCCGCCTCGCGATCGGCAAGCCCGCGCGGCGTCCGCGCTTCGACTTTCGTCTTGGTTTCTTCCTTGGACATCAAAACCTGTTCCGCTGGGCGCGCCACCCTCTCCTTTAAGGGGGAGGGTGGCGCCGAAGGCGCGGGGTGGGGTGAACGCCCGCGATCGGGGAATCCACCCCCTCCCGCGCCGCTACGCCGCGCGACCTCCCCCCTCAAGGGGGAGGTGGGCCGCCTTCCTAGCATTTTCCCAGTCGGAGGGAAGCGGCGCGCCTTCCGGCCAGAATCGCAAATGCGCGGCGCAGCGCGAACAGTCGGAACTGCCGAAGCCTTGCAGGGGAACCGGCAGGCCGTCGACGGCGGCGTTGAGCGCGCATTCGTCGCCGGATTCGAGAATGAACGCGCCGAGTATTTGCCCCGCCAGGGTCAGCTGATCGACATGCCAATGCGCGCGCTTGTTCTTGCGCATGTGCCTTGCGAGCCGCGCGCGCAGGCCGCCGGGGCCATTCGCGGAGCCGCAATAGAGATAGTCGCCGGCGGGAAGACTCGCCGGAATATTCCCGATGCGAACGTCGAGCGGCGAGGTGAGGCGCAGCCAGAGGGCATAGGCGCCGGGGGCCGCAGGGGCGGAGGCGGCGGAGGCACAGAAAATCATCGGCGTGCTCAATCAAATTCCCGGGCGCCAACCCTCTCCCGCAGGGAGAGGGTGGCTGCGGAGCAGCCGGGTGAGGGGTTGAACGAATGCTTCTTCGACATCAACTCACATTTGCCGCGGTAGAAATCGGCCTTGGCGCGGAGAAGTCTCGACGAGTATGTAGCCCCTCACCCGACCCGGCTTCGCCGGGCCACCCTCTCCCTGTGGGAGAGGGGCCGCGCGCCGTAGGAGGCGGTTCGTCAGGCTTGTGAAGCCGCGCTCGCCTCCAATTACGCGATCATCACCCGCGCGGCGCCCTTTTCGTCGCCCAAAAGCTCGAGAACCTTGGCGACGATCGCTTTGCTGTCGAGCATCGCTC
>JBGSNB010000369.1:0-3483 GCA_041739835.1 Parvularculaceae bacterium
GGGCGATGTCGCCGAGACGGCGGAAACGCTGGTCGGGCCAGGTCAGGAAAAGCCGCGCCGCGCTTTGCAAAACGACCTCAAGGCGATCGCGAACGAGGCGATCAACGAGGCGCGGGCGATCCGCGACCGCGCCGCCTGAGCTTTTGATCTGGAGCAATGCTATGCTGCGATCTTGCCCCGATAAGGGGCGCGCAGACCGGAGCATCGCCATGACACGAGACTTCGCCGACAAGATCACCTGGATCGCCGTTGCCGACGGGGAAAGGTCGGTCATCTTGCGCAATCACGACACAGATCGAAAGCCCTCGCTCCGCCTCGTCGAGGCGGCCGAGATCGTCAATCCGCCGGCGCGCGAGCAGGCGGCGGCTCGTCCCGGACGCATGAATGACGGCCGCGCCGGGGGCGCGCGCAAGTCCGCCTTCGAAGAGACGGATTTCCATCGCCTCGCCAAAGAGCAATTCGCGCGGGATTTTGCGGCGCGCCTCAACAAGGCCGCGTCCGCCGGCGCCTTTGACCGCATTGTGGTCATCGCGCCGCCGCAGACGCTTGGCGAATTGCGCGCGCATTACGGCGCAGACATGAAGAAGCGTCTCCTCGCTGAAATCGACCGCGACCTGACGAAGCATCCGGTCGCCGACATCGAGACGCAGGTTGCGGCGGCGCTGTCGAAGAAATAGCCGTCATCGCCGCAATTCCGACATCGCCTCATCGAGGCCGCCAAGCGTCAGCGGGTACATGCGGTCGCCCATCAGATCACGGATCATCCGGATCGAGCCTGAATATTCCCACTGCTTCTTCGGGATCGGATTGAGCCAGACCGCGCTTTCATAGATGCGCGTCACGCGGTCGAGCCAGAGGGCGCCGGGTTCTTCGTTGAAGTACTCGACCGCGCCGCCCGGCACGGAGATTTCATAGGGGCTCATCGACGCGTCGCCGACAAAGATCACCTTGTAGTCGTGCGGATATTTGTGGAGCACGTCCCAGGTCGGCGTCTTCTCCGTCCAGCGCCGGCGATTGTCCTTCCACACGAAATCGTAAAGGCAATTGTGGAAGTAGAAATACTCCATGTGCTTGAATTCCGACCGCGCCGCGGAGAAAAGCTCCTCACACAGACGAATGAACGGGTCCATCGAGCCGCCGGCGTCGAAAAAGATCAGCACCTTGATCGTGTTGCGCCGCTCCGGGCGCATCTTGATGTCGAGATAGCCGGCGCGCGCCGTCGCGTCGATCGTACTGTCGAGGTCGAATTCCTCCGCCGCGCCCTTGCGCGCGAAACGGCGCAGGCGCCGCAGCGCCATCTTGATATTGCGCGTGCCGAGCTCGATCTGGTCGTCAAGGTTCTTGTAGTCTCGTCTTTCCCAGACCTTGACCGCGCGGCCCTGGCGCTCGCCTTCATTGCCGATGCGCACTCCTTCGGGATTGTAGCCGCCCGACCCGAAGGGCGACGTGCCGCCCGTGCCGATCCATTTGCTGCCGCCCTGATGACGCTTCTTTTGCTCTTCAAGGCGCTGCTTCAGCGTCTCCATCAGCTTGTCCCAGCCGCCGAGCGCTTCGATCTGCTTCTTTTCTTCGTCGGTCAGGTATTTTTGCGAGAGGAGCTTCAGCCAGTCTTCCGGGATTTCCGCGGTCCCGCTTTCGGCAAGGCTTTCGACGCCTTTGAAGACATGGCCGAATATGCGGTCGAACTTGTCGAGATTGCGTTCGTCTTTCACGAGCGTCGCGCGCGAGAGATAATAGAAATCCTCGACCTTCCTTTCGGCAAGGTCGGCCTCCATCGCCTCCATCAGCGTCAGATATTCGCGGAGCGAGACCGGCAGGCCGGCGGCTTTCAGTTCATGGAAGAACTTTGTGAACATCAGCGCGCCACCGTCGCGGCGGCGCGGGCGGAAAGGGGGCGCCTTTCTTCAGCGGCTTCCTTGCGGTTTTTTGGCGTCCCGTCAGGGGTCCAGCCGCAAAGGGCGCCCTTTTCGCCGGCGAAAAGGGATGCCATTTCCGGGCGGCCGGCGACCGGCCCCGCCGCGCGCGCAGTCGCGGATCCAAATTTGAGGTCGAACAGGCGGGCGGTCACGTCATCTTCCCTTTCAAATCGTTTCACGCCCCATCATAAGCCCTCCGCAAGGGAGGGGGATGGATTTATTTCTCTTTTTGAAATCAACAGCTTATGAAAAATTCCCCGAATCGGGGAATCGCGCGGTCACGGCGCAGCGATGTAAACGACGCGCTGGTGGAGCGTCGGCCGCGCCAGTTCGACCCGGTGGAGCATCGGCGCCGACTTTGCCGCTTCATGGAAGATCCACGCCGCGGTGTTTTCAAGCGTCGGCCGCGCGAGGCCGGGGATCGCATTCAGAAAACGATGATCGAGGCGGTCCTGAAGGTTGGCGCAAATCGCCTTCAGCCCCGCGAAATCAAGGATCCATCCTTCGGAACCAAGCGTCTCGGCGCGCAACGTCAAGGTCGCGATGAAGGAATGGCCGTGAATGCGCGCATAGGGATGATCGTCCGCGCCGACGACATTGGCCGCCAGTTCATGTGCCGCCTCGAACGAGAAGGTGTAGGATTGTTCGTACACGGATGTCAGGCTCCAGAAAGAACGCCGTCGTCGAACCACGACATTTCGCAGCCGATCGAGAGGGCGTCCGGATAGACGTTCATCTTGTCGGAGCGAACGATCGCGCCTTTCGAACCGTTGCGGCGGCAAATTTCGAGGATCGACCCGCACAGCGTTTCGAGAAGATTGATGTGGCGGTCGTGGACGAGCGCGGCGATCTCCCGTTTCAGGAAATCATAGTCGATGACCTCGGTGATCCGGTCCTGGTAATGCGCGCGGCGCGGGAACACGACGGAGATTGTCACGGTGACGGGCTGCGGCTTGGCGCGCTCGCTCTCATAGATGCCGATCGACACGTCGAGCCGGTAAGACTCGAGAATGATGTAGTAGTAGTCGGGATGGAGAGGGGGTCTGTTCACGGCGTTTCCCGCGGCGAATATCCGATGTCGCGGTCTGTGCCGACCATGTGTTCGCCATTGTCGACGAGCAGCGTCTGTCCGGTGATCGCGGAATTGTCGAGCAGGAAGGACACCGCGCCCGCGATCGCGCCGAGATCGATCGGCATGCCGAGGATGTTGTGCCGTCCGGCGACGGCGGCGAAGTCTTCCTCGGTCTGCCATTGGTTCGGCAAGACGAGACCGGGCGCGACGCCGTTGACGCGAACCCTCGGCGCGAGCGCCCGCGCGAGCAGGCGCGTTGCGCCCTCAAGGCCGATCTTCGACATCGTGTAACTGAAGAAATCGGCGTTGAGATTCCACACCTTCTGATCGATGAAATTGACGACCGCGCCGGCGCGATCAGGCGGCAGCGCCTTGGCGAAAGCGCGCGCGATCAGGATCGGCGACAGCAGGTTGACGGTTTCATCGCGGCGCCAGTCGTCGATCGAAAAAGTCTCGACCCGGTTATATTCAAAAACCGAAGCGCAGTTGACGACC
>JBGSNB010000029.1:0-4544 GCA_041739835.1 Parvularculaceae bacterium
ACGCCCGCCGCCATGATCCGCGCGCGCACCGTCGGCGGGGCCCGTCGCTGGACCGCCGCCTGCAGGGGCGCGATATAAACGCCCATCAGCGCCGAGGTCGCGATGAACAGGATGACCAGCATCAGCCCCGGCGCCGTAGTCAAAAGGTCATGCGCCGACAACGTCTCGCCTGGGGGCGCAGCGGCGATTGGCGTCAATACGGCGATGAGAAGACTGAATACGCCCGCGGCCCCGACCGACGCCGCCGAATAACCAAGGCCCGATTGTCCGCGTGCGAGGCCCGCGGCGAAAATCGCGCCAAGGCCGGCGCCGATCGCGAACAGCCCGTTCAGCACGGTTGCGACCAGCGCGTCGGCGTTCAGCGAATCGCGCGCATAAAGCGGCGTCGCCACGGTGACGCATGTCGACAACAGGAAAAAGACGGCGACGCCAAGCAGAGGCGGCGCGACGCCGCGCGAAGACCGGACGAACCCGACCATGCGCGCGATTTGCGCGATCCAGTTGAGATCGATCCTGAGATCGGGATCGTTGGCGCCGGCGCGCAATGTCCTCAGCGCCGCCAGCCAGCCGACGGTAGAGGCGGAAACTAGAATGATCCCGACCAGCGCCCGCCCGTCTTCGCGCACGATCAGCGAGCCGCCGACCATGTAGCCGATCAGGATAAAGGAATAGAGGCCGGCGTTGCAAAGGCCGTTGCCGCGCACGAGTTCGTCGGCGGCAAGATATTTCGGCATCGCGCTCGTCCGCACCGGCGAGAAGAACGCCGACTGCGCGCCCATCGCGAACAGCATCAGGATCGCCAGCGACCCTGCGCCGGTCAGGAACGCCGCCGCGGTGATCAGCATCAAGATGATCTCGACGAACTTCGTCCGGCGGAACATCATCGAGGTTTCGTATTTATCGGCGAGCTGTCCGGACAGCGGCGAGAACAGCATGATCGCAAGCGGCAGCAAAGCGCCGATCAGCGGCACCGCATTATCGGGCCTGCCGAAATTCGGCGCGGCGATGACGCCGTAGGGAATGCCGATCAGCAATGATTGACGCAGGACATTGTCGGCGAAGGTGCCGAAAGACAGGGCGACCCACATCGGCCAGAAGCGGCGCTGCAAGAAAAGCGGCGGCGAATTTCCCGTCAAGACGAACGCGCTCCCCTTAGCGAGTGGCCGGCCCGCGTCGGATCAGGCAGCGGCGGGCCGAGCGCTTCCGGCGCCTCGATCCCGATCAGTTCCAGGGACCGCCGTTCGATCGTTTGTTCAAGGCGCGCCATGAATATTTCCTTGTTGAGACCCGCCGGTATCGGGTCAAGAAATTCGATCACCGCCTCGCCGGGAACCAGCGCCCAGTCCTGCTGGGGCCAGTGGCGGCCGAGATTGGTCGCGACCGGGACCGCCGGGCAGCCATAGGCCGCATACATGTGGAAGACGCCGCGCTTGTAGCGGTAGCGCTCGCCGACCGGCGCGAGGTGGCCTTCAGGATAAATAAGGATGCGCCGTCCATGCGCCTGCGCGCTTGCAAGGTCCTCGTCGACCAGCCGCGCCCGCGCATAGGCGCCGCCGCAATTGTCGACGACGATCGCACCCATCTTGCGCAGAATGCCGCCGAGCAGCGGAAATTTCTCCAGATGATCTCCGGTGACGAAGGCGAGATCGTCGAACTGCGCGAACATGATGATGCCGTCGCCCCAGCTCTGGTGTTTGGCGGCGATGATGCACGGTCCGTCGGGAAGCCGTTCTTTGCCGCGCACGACTACCTTGACGCCGCCGATCCGGCCCAGCAGGAATTGCAGGCTGCGCGTATAGGCGCGGATCCAGATCATCACCGGCTTGCGGCTCGGGATAAGGAGCAGCGGCGCCGCAGTCACCGCGAAAAAGATCGACGTGACCCAATAGGCGGCCCGGAACAGCGAATTGCGCATCGGATGTCCTAGCGGCGGGAAAGCGGGCGCATCACCGCGAGCGCGGCGATGACGAGGTCGTTGGCGTAGTGAGACAATGGACCGGCGATGCGGCCGTAATGGATTTGCAGCGCGGTTTGCAGGACAATGCCGAGCGCCATGCCGGCGATGAAGCCGGGCTCGCCACGGGCGATTTCGCGCCGGCGCATCGCCGCCTCGATGATGCCCTCAACCGCGTCCACCGGATTTTCGACGCCGGCCGGCGTCGGCAGGAATCGATGCGCATAGAGAAGGTGAAAGGTGAACAAAGGAAAATCCGCGTCCGCCGTCGCGCAATAGGCGTCAACGATCGCGGCGGTCTGCTCGGCGATGCCGCCCTTGCTTCGGGCCGCTTCGCGCACCAGTTTCGCCAGCCGCAAGTGGATCGACAGGAACATCGCCGCGGCAAGCTCGTCCTTGCTGTCGAAATGGCGATAGATTGCGCCTTCCGACACGCCGGCCGCCGCCGCGATTTCCCGCGTCGTCGCGGCGTCGACGCCGCGTGCGACGAACAGATCCAGCGCCGCCTTTTCGATCCGCGCCTTCGCGCCCGGGGGCTCGATCGCCTCGGCCGGTTTTCGTTTCGCCGCCATCCCGCCCTCCAATGAGTGAGCGCTCACTCACATATGGAGCGGATGAGAACCTGTCAAGGACGGGGAGCGCGGCGGCGCCGCGGCCGATTCGCCAAAATGGAGAATATGCGATTGAAAATACACGTAAATCGACGCTTGAAGTCTAGCCGGTCAAACCCATCTCGGAAAGGATAAGGTCCGGGCCGACGGTCCGGGCGGCTCTTTGACAAGTGAATATTGGAACCCCGGCGCGGCCTTCGCTGGCGCATGAGGACGCGCGTCCGGCCGGCGCTCGCCAGGCCTTTCGACCGGCTTGCCGCCGGAGGCCGTCAGCGCTTCAACAATTCGCGCTGCACGACAAGAAAGCCAAGCGCGAGCGGCAGGCCGAGCGACAGGCCGCGATAGATCAAGGTCGCCGCAAGCGCCGCCTCGACGCCGACGCCGAGCCCGGAAAGCGCCGCGAGCAAGCCCGCCTCGAAGGAGCCAAGACCCATCGGCGTCGGGGCGAGCGTCGCGGCAAGCGCGGCAAGGCTGATCGCCACGATACAGGACAAGAAGGAGACCGGCTCGCCGATCGCCGCGAAAACGACCAGCAGCGTGACGCAGTCGAGAAGCCGGGCGACCGCCTGCAAAACCAGACACTGCGCGAACAGTCCCTTGTCGACAACGATCTGCCGAAGCGCTTCGGCGCCGGTTTGGGCGCCCTTTCTCAGCGCGGCGGACCGGATCGGCGTCTTTCCTGACGACACCAGCAACAGCGCCGCGACCACGAAGAGCAAAAGGGCGCCGATGATCGCGACGTAATGCAAATCGGATCGGTCGACGGAGATCGCCTCAAAGGCGCCGCCGCCGAGCGCCATGAAGGCGGCGGCGCCCGCGGCGAAGATCAGGAATCCGGCAATCGACGAGGCGGCGCCGAAAGCGAAGGCGGTGAACGCATCCGCGGCGGAAACGCCCCGCCGAGTCAGGGCATGAACAAGAAAGACCGCGCCGGAGACCCCAACCGAGGGAATCGCCTGATCGGCGAACAACTTGCCGATGCTGAGGCTGAACAGGCTGAGCCGGCGCACCCGGTTGCCTCGCCGTGCGAGCGCCAGCGCAAAGACCAGCGCCTGCGCCAGGAACGCTAAGGCCTGCGCCACGACACCGATCGCAAGCCAGCGCAAATCGGCCTCGGCGGCGCGTTGCGCGAACGCCGCGATGTCGCCGACATGGAGAACGAAGGCGATGAGCCCGGCAAGCGCGACGCCGCCGATGATCAAGCCAGCAAGCCGCGGCCGCTTGATGCGGAGGGGTGCGTCCGGAGGCGCCGTCATGGTCAAGGTTTCGTCGGGGCCGGCGGCGGTCATGGCGAACGATCATTTGTCTGGCGACCGCAAAGCCCTATCATGGACTGCGGCATTGCGCGCGCCGCGGTTGCACCCTCGCCCCTGGCGCCCAAATAGCCGGTGCGGCGCGCCCGCGCGGGCCGCAAGGTTTGATCTTCGTCAAACCGGATCTGCGGGCTTCGCGTCAGGTAGACCTTGGGCCCGCCCAAAGGGAGAGCGCACCATGTCGGTCAAGAAAATCTTCGCACCCATACAGAATGTCGAAACCGCGGAAGCCGCGCTGAAAACCGCAATCGCGCTGGCTAGACGGCACAAGGCGCATATCGACGCGCTGCATATCCGCCAGCGGCCGAACGTGCCCGCCGGCGGCTATTACCCGGTCGGCGTCATCTTCGTCGATGAGCACCTCGCCGAACTGAAAGAGGCGCTCGACGCGGAAGCGGCGCGGTTAAAGGAGACCTTCGATCGCGTGATGAAAGCCGAGAGCGTGCAGGTCCTCAGCCCCGGCGCGCATCGCGATGACGCCGGCGCGACCGCGTCATGGCGCGACCAGCAAGGCATCCTCCCGTTCGATCTGTCGGCGGCGGCGCGCGTGTCGGACGTCATCGTTTTCGGCCGCACCGAGCGCGAGCTTGCCTATCCTGACGCCAGCCTCATCGAGGAAGCGATCTTCCAGTCGGGGCGGCCCGTGTTGATCGCGCCGGCCGGCAA